>JAIPDI010000030.1 GCA_021737785.1 Deltaproteobacteria bacterium | reverse complement strand
TGGGGTTGATCTATTTGTAAGACCGCTCGGTTCATAACTGTGCATGTCTCCGGCGAGAGTCTTCAGGAAAGCCGGATGCGGGAAATCCGCACGTCCGGTTTGAGGAGGGGGAGGGGATACCCCCCTCCCTACTCTACTGCCTCTGTGTGATAATATTTTTTTTAAAAATGAGAAAACCACATGATACTTAATGATATTGCGAATGAGTTTGACCAGTGCATCAAGTGCGGGCTGTGCCTGGCCACCTGTCCGGTCGGGAAGGCCCTCTTTCTGGAGAAGTACACGCCGAGGGGAAAGGTTCAGCTGGCCAAGCGGTATGCCGCCGGAGACCTGGAGATCAGTAAACAGTATCGGGACATCTTCGCCAAGTGCCTCCTTTGCGGGTCATGTACTGTGACCTGTCCGAGCGGCGTGGATCAGAAGGCCGTATTCCTTGCCATGAGGGAGGAGATTGTCAAGAAACAGGGTCTGCACCCGAATGTCAAGGCAGCGGTGGATTCGCTCCTCGTGAATCATAACATATCGGATGAGGACAACGCGGAACGGGGAGACTGGCGGGACGACATTCGGGGTCTCCCCGAGCATATGTACGAGAAGGAACATGCGGACGTGGTCTACTTTGTGGGGTGCGTGGCCTCTTTTTTTCCCATGGTCCAGTCGATTCCCCGGAACATGGTCCGGATTCTGGAATCGGCCGGGGTGAATTTTGCCATCCTGGCGGGCGAGGAGTGGTGCTGCGGGTTTCCGCTGATCGGCGCGGGGGCCCCCGAAGAGATGAAGGCCCTGATGGACCACAACCTGGAGAAGGTCAAGGCCCTGGGCGCCAGGGAAGTCGTGTTTTCCTGTCCCTCGTGCTACCGCACCTGGAAGGAACACTACCCGACGGACCTGAAGCTTTCCCATTCCACGCAGGTTATGGAAAGACTGATAAAAGAGGGATCCATTTCACTGGGAGAGCTGAAAGAGACCGTGACCTATCACGACCCCTGTGATCTGGGAAGAAATGCGGGCGTTTTTGACCCGCCCAGGGAGATCCTTCGGGCCGTCCCCGGACTCACCTTTGTGGAGCTGGCAGGCAATCGCAATCAGAGCGTCTGCTGCGGAGGGGGCGGCAACCTGGAGATGGCGGACGCGGCCCTCTCGGGCCGTGTGGCCCAAAACAAGATCGAGGAGGTCCGGCAGACCGGGGCCCGGACCGTGATCACGGCCTGCCAGCAGTGCGTCCGGACCATCAAGGGAAAAGCGAGACGGGAAAAGCTCGATCTCGAGGTGGTGGACATCACCGATATCGTGGTGAGGTCCATGTCTCACGGATAAGGGGAGTAATTTCCTTTATGAGAAGTGTGCTTTTCGGTCTGTCCATCGGCTTTCCGACCTTGCCGCTGATTGCTTTTTGGGGATATTTTCGTATCCATTATTTCATGAAGGGGGACCATCATGGCTGATAAGACTGCACAACTGCTGTACGGCGAAAATCCGCTGACGCTGCGATTTCCCGACTCCGTATCACTCCTGGAGATGAAACCGATCAAAGGTCTTTCGGATCCTGAGGGCGCGGTTTACAAGGCCCTGGCCGATCCCATCGGGAGCCCCCCTCTGTCCGAGATAGCCAGGGGGAGGAAAAACGCCTGCGTGGTGATTTCCGATTTTACCCGGCCGGTCCCCAATAAGGTGATCCTTCCGCCTCTATTAAAGACCCTTGAAGAGAGCGGCATACCCAAAGACAAGATCACTATCCTGATCGCCACGGGGATGCATCGTCCCAACCTGGGGGAAGAACTGATCTATCTGGTGGGTCGGGACATTGCGGAGCATTACCCGATTGTGAACCATTATTGTCGCGATCCGGAAACCTACCGGAAGGTCGACGAGATCGACGGGGCCCCGATCGAGATCAATAACCATTATTTGGATGCGGACCTCAAGATATTGACCGGGCTGATTGAACCCCATTTCTACGCGGGGTACTCCGGAGGCCGGAAGGCCATCCTCCCCGGCATCTCCAGCTATGGAACGATGAAGTTCATGCATTCCTTTAAGATGATCGATCATCCTAAAGTGAGCAACTGCATCATCGAGGGAAACCCGTTCCATGACTATGGGATCCGGGTGACGGAACTGGTGGGTGCGGATTTTATCCTGAACGTGGTCATCACCCAGACCCGGGACATCGCAGGGGTTTTTGCCGGGCATTATGACCGGGCCCACCTGGCCGGCTGCGATATGGTCCGCTGGCACTCGGTGATCGATCTGGACGAGCGGGTGGACATGGTGATCACATCGGGCGGCGGATTCCCGCTGGATGCCACATTCTACCAGATCAGCAAGGCCCTGATTTCTTCCAAGGACATCCTGAATCGAGGAGGAACCATTGTGGTGGCCTGTGAATGCAGGGAGGGTCTGGGGAACCCCGAGTTCTGCGAGATCATGCGCTCCGGGTGCGGCTATCAGGAATTCTGTGAGAAGTATTCCGATCCGAAGGACTTCATCATCGATCAATGGTGTTCCCAGAGCATTTACCAGGCCGTGAACCATGCGGGTCCCATCTATGTCTATTCCCCCGGAATGACAGGCGACGACCTGAAGGCCATGGGGATGATCAAGATTGACGACCTGCAGGAGACCGTTAACAGGCTGCTGCCGCAACACGAAAAGGTCATGGTGGTCCCGGAAGGACCCTATGTGGTGGGGAGGGTGAAGGATCGGGAATTGGAGGATTAAGGGATTAGGGGATTCAGGAATTAAGGGATTGAGGGATTCAGGGATTCAGGGATTGAGGGATTATTGAAGTAATTGAGAGTGGTGAATGGGGATGTGTTCTAAATACAGGGGACCATGGAAATGGGTGAGTGTCCGGGTCGCGGGCATTCTGATGGGGATGCTGGTCTTGTTCGTCCTCAATCTGCCTGTGGCCGCGGCCTCCTGGGTCATCGATCCTGCACGATTCCATGCTTCTGTGCATGGTCAGATGTCCTGCCAGGATTGCCACCAGGACATCGCTGACAAGGACCTCCATCCTGATCCGAACCAGGTAACCAAGAGCGCAAGGGATTTCTTCCATGTGGATCATTGTCTGGGCTGTCATGACGCCGTCCTGGACGATCTCGAAGGGGGGATGCACGGGTCTCTGAAGGTCAGGTCCGGCGACAACTATCAGGACTGCCTCCGCTGTCACAATCCCCACTACCAGGCCCGGCTCAATGATCCACAGGGGACCGGGTATGATCCTCAACAACCGCTCTGGAATCAGTGTGGCGCCTGTCATGAAGCCCATAATGCGCTGCCGCCTTTTTCGGCGGAAGATGCGGCCTGCATGACCTGTCACCGTTCCATTGCTGCGGATGATCCTGAAGAGACGGAACAGCTTAACGCCCTCTGCCTTCATTGTCATGGCAGGTCCGGGACACGTGCTCAGACCATCACACAACAATCCGTTCCCTTGATCGATGAGGCTTCACATGAGGGCACACCGCATGCTGAGCTGGCCTGTACCACCTGCCATCAGGATGCGGCATCCTACACCCATGATGCGCAGCAACCCCGGGACTGCGGACAATGTCACCTGCCGCACCATGAGAAGACGGCCGGAAGCGCCCACCTGACCGTTTCGTGCCAGTCGTGCCATCTCAAAGGCGTCAGGGCGGTGAGAGACACGGAATCCAACTGCATCCTGTGGGAAAGAGAGCGCACCCCGGACGGGATGTCCATTGTTCATGAGATGGTGCGGTTTGACTCGGATACCGCCTGTCAGCGATGCCATTTCGCCGGCAATCCTCTGGGGGCCGCGGCCATGGCCCTCCCTGCCAAGAGCGTTATCTGCATGCCGTGCCACACCGCCACCTTTTCCGTGGGGGATACCATCACCATTGTTTCGCTCCTGATCTTTCTATTGGGTCTGGTCCTCTTTTTCTCTTTTTATCTAAGCGGTTCCCTTCCGGGAACAGCCGGGGGAAATTCCGTTACCAGGCTTTTCAGGTTGCTGGGAGGCGCTGTCCGGTGCGTTTTTTCCCAACGGATCATATGGATGACCCGGTCGCTTTTTTGGGATGTCCTGCTTCAGAGGCGCCTGTACCGGATGTCGCCCGGACGATGGATGATCCACGCCCTCATCTTTTATGGGTTTATATTCCGGTTTTTCTGGGGCCTGATCGCCCTGTGCGGGTCTCTTTTGAAGCCGGAATGGCCTGTTGTCTGGCACCTGGTAAATAAGGACTACCCGTTGACAGGATTTCTGTATGACCTGACAGGGGCAATGATCCTGGTCGGGGTTGCCCTTGCCTTTGCCAGGGGGGTGATCAGGCAAAAAGGCCGCGCCCCCGGCCTCCCTGAACAGGACCGGCTGGCCCTTGGGCTGATCGGCGGGATTGTCGTCATCGGATTTGTACTGGAGGGGATGCGGATTGCCATGACCGGATATCCGCCCGGTTCGGCATACAGCCTGATCGGCTTCGGGATCGGCCTCCTCTTTTCGTTTCCCCGGGGGCTGGTGGAGGTTTACGGATATGTATGGTATATTCATGCGGCCCTGACAGGGGCGTTTATCGCCTATATCCCCTTCAGCCGGCTCCTGCACATTATTATGGCGCCGGTGGTCCTGGCCATGAATGCATGTAACGGAAGTGACTTTCGTGAAATTGGGGAAAAGAAGGATTGAGAGAGGGATTGAGGAATTGTTTGGTTTCGGCCGCCAGGCCGCCTTGGGTCTTTTTGGTCCTTGATGTCTTTTTTTGGGGAAAACACAATGGATGAAAAATTAAAACAGGATCTGATTCGGATTGTGGGGGAGGCCAACGTCACCGATACCCTGATCGACAGGGTGTCTTTTTCCTATGATGCCTCGGAGCACAACCACCGGCCTGAGGGGGGTGTCTGGGTCGAGAGTGCGGAACAGGTGTCGGAGATCATGAAACTGGCCGACAGGGAGAAGATTCCGGTCATCCCCAGGGGCGCCGGAACCGGCCTGTCCGGGATGGCGGTCCCCATTGAAGGGGGGATCATCCTCGACCTGAACCGTATGAATCGGATTTTGAAGATCAGCATCGAGGATCGCCTCACCGTGATACAGCCGGGCGTGGTATATGCGGATCTGGAAAAGGCCCTGATTCCCTATGGGTTTTTTTTCCCGCCCGATCCGGCCAGCGGCAAAGTCAGCACCCTGGGGGGCAATGTGGCCACCAATGCCGGAGGCCTCAAAGGGGCCAAATACGGCACCACCCGGGATTACGTGCTGGGCCTGCAGGTGGTCCTTCCGGACGGGAGGGTCATGAGGACAGGTTCCAAGGCCATGAAGAGCGTCTCCGGATACGACTTGACCAGGCTCTTTGTGGGTTCTGAAGGGACCCTCGGGATCGTCACCGAGATCACCCTCAAGATCAATCCGAAACCGACCGCCACCAGCACCGCCCTTGCCACCTTTGACAATCTGGAGGATGCCGGGAACGCCATCAACCAGATCATGCACAGCGGGATCATCCCGAGCGCCCTGGAGATATTAGGGAGAGAGACCCTCACGGCCATCAATCAGAATACCGATCTCAACCTCCCTGAAGTGGATGCCATGCTCCTGGCGGAGACCGACGGATATACCCGGGAGGAGACCGATTATCAGCTGGGAAAGGTGATGGCGATCTTTCACCAGAATAACGCCCATGAGGTCAGACAGGCCGAGACCGCCAAGGACGTGGATGATCTCTGGGCCGCCCGGAAGTCGGCCTATGCGGTCCTGGCCAGGATCGAAAATAACTTCGTGCTTGAGGACGTGACCGTTCCCATGACCCAGATCACTGCGCTTCTGAACGGGATCCACGCCATCTCCGAAAAGCACCGGATACGGATCGCCACCTTCGGCCACGCCGGCGACGGCAATCTCCATCCCCAGATCCTCTACAACGGGTATGATCCGGAACAGGTAAAACGGATGGAAGCGGCCACCGCCGATCTCTTCAGGCTGGCCATCGACCTGGGCGGCACCCTCACCGGCGAGCACGGCATCGGTCTCTCCAAGGCCCCCTTCATGACCCTGGAGCACGATCCCGTGGCCATGGACGTAATGCGTTCGCTCAAAAAGATGTTCGATCCCAACAATATCCTCAACCCCGGCAAGATGGGACTGGAGGCTTAAGATGACGTCCAAGTACGAATTTGAAGAGAAATTCCGGGACCAGGTACTGCGGTGCTCCCGGTGCGGGTTCTGCCAAGCCGTATGTCCGGTGTTCGGGGCCACGCTTCGGCCGGCCCTCAATGCGCGGGGGAAGATGCTCCTTCTCAAAGAGGTCATGGACGGGAAGATCGATCTGAATGATGAACTGATCGAGACCCTGTTTCAATGCACCACCTGTGCGAGCTGCTATGAAAACTGTCCCTCCGGTGTCAACGTGCCTGAAATCATCAAGGCAGCCAGAAAGGACATGGTCAAGGCGGGGTCGTGCCACCCGGCCTTCAAGGGGATGAACGAGGTGCTGGACAAGCACACCAATATCTATGCCGAAGCCGAAGCCGAGGATTTTGACAGGAAGAAGAACCAGCAGGCTGAAAACGTCTATTTTGTCGGCTGCGTCGGATTGTACCGCGAGGACGAGTCCACCTCCGCGACCCTGGATCTCCTGGACCGTATCGAGGTGGACTACACCCTCATTGACGAGGTCTGCTGCAGCGGGGTGCTGGAAGATGTGGGCTTTCCGATCAAGGACCACCTTGCCCGAAAGAATATCGACGCCATTTTGGCTACGGGGGCCAAAACAGTGATTACCGGCTGCCCCTACTGCTCCCGCACCTTCGACAACAAGGCCCAGTATGCGGAACTGAAGGAGCGAGGGATCAAGGTTATCCACATCACCCAGTTCCTTCAGGGATTTGATTTCGGGGTCACCACGGACAAGCGGGTCACCTACCACGACCCCTGCGACCTGGGAAGACATTGCGGGATCTACGAAGAACCGCGAAATACCATCCGGAAGATCGCCCCTGATTTTGTGGAGATGGCGGACAACCGGGAAAGCGCCCTCTGCTGTGGGGCCGGCGGCGGGGTCAGGGGGGCCTATGCCAAGAACTCCATCGCCATGGCGCGTCGGCGTCTGGACCAGGCAGAGGCGGTGGGGGCCGAGATCATCCTGACGGAATGCAATTCCTGTGTCCATAACCTGGCAAATGCCAAACTGCGAAAACAGAAGTTCAAGATCTATAATACCCCCCAGTTCATTAATGAACTGATGGAAGAGGCGGAAGAAGGATAGATTTCTAAAGCGGATACCCGCAATCAAAACGGCTGTGTGCTGTCCCGTGATTCCGGCTGGAATCGTGCCGGAATGACGGAAGGCTAAGCGTGCAGTGGAAGGATGGCCGTATTTTCTTGTTTTTCATGACAGAAGAGGGAATAAGGGCCTATGATGTCGGCAACCCCGCGGGTGCTGCGGGATCGGGTTTCAGGCTTCAGGAATACTTTTTCTTACAACATGGTATCAATTGCGAGGCATTAAGGCTTAAGGAGGAAATGTGATGGAGATGCACGGATACAACATGCCGGAGGACCTTTACTACGAGGAAAACCATTTCTGGATCAAGGAAGAAGGCGACCTGTTGGTCATGGGGATGGATGACTTTGCCCAGGTCATGGCCGGGGAGATCGTCTATGTTCAGCTTCCGGATGACGGCAAGCAGCTCAAGAAGGGGAAGAAGTTTGCCAAGATCGAATCCGGCAAATGGCTGGGGAAGGTCTTTGCCCCCGTGAATGGAGAGATCGCGGCCGTCAACGAGGAACTGGAGACCAATCCCGGGCTGATCAACGACGACTGTTACGGCAAAGGCTGGATGTACAAGATCCGTCCGGACGACAAGGGGGAGATGGAAACCCTGATCCACGGAAAAGAGGCCATAGAGAAGTGGCTGTTGGCGGACATCGAGAAATATAAAGAGGAGTAGCCGGCGAGCGGCGAGCAGGGAGCAGGGAGCGGGGAGTAGCAGTAAGCTGTGAACGGCTCAGAAACGAGTAATCCGCAACAAAGACCTGATGTCTGTGGTCAGGAATCAGAGATCAGGAAAAACCCAACGAACTCAATAAACCCAATAAACCCAACAAACCCCAAAAATGAGCGACCAGCAACCAGTAACGAGTAACGAGTAATCCCGCTGAAGACGGGATTTCAGCTACGCTTCAACCAGCAACCAGTAACGAGCAATTCCATGTCCAATCAGGATTACAGTGTCAAACAGCTTCTGGAAACAGGGGCCTGCACCAACTGCCAGGCCTGTGCCGATGTGTGCCCTGCGGTGTCGGCATCCAATGATGGGAAGCTCTCCGCCATTTCCCGCATGAAGGGGCTCAGGGAGGTATTGAAAGACCGGGGGGGAGTATTTCGCAGGCTGTTCAGCCGAAAACGCCTTTCAGAAGAGGCATTACATCATTTCAGCGACACGGTCTTTCGGTGCACTCTCTGCGGCAATTGCCAGGAGGTCTGTCCGGTCGGCATCCATCTCAAGGATCTGTGGCTGTCGCTCCGCCAGGATATGGTCAACTCGGACCACTATCCCAAAAAAATAGATATGATCCGGGAAAACCTGGGCCAAGAGCACAATGTCTTCGGAGAGGACAATGAGGAACGGGCCGATTGGGTCGAGGATATGGACGCGCCCCCGGACGACGGATATATCAGGGAAAAGGCCGATATCGTCTATTTCACGGGATGTACGGCCGCCTATTTTCCCCTGGCCCAGAAGATTCCCATGGCCCTTGCGGAGATCCTGGACAGAAGTGGCGTGGATTTCACGCTCCTGGGGGAGGCGGAGTGGTGTTGCGGGTTTCCCATGCTGGGGGCCGGGTTGAAGGATATGTTCCAGGAGTTCATGGCGCACAACCTCTCTGTCATTAGGGAGAAGGGCGCCACGGAGATCCTCTTCGCATGCCCCTCCTGTTATGCCACCTGGCGTGAGCATTATCCGGATGAATTCAAGACGACCCATGCCAGTCAATTTTTAATCGAGTTGATCAAAAACAATCGCGTTCCCCTTAAAGAACTGGACTTGACCGTCACTTACCACGATCCATGTGATCTGGGCCGGGGGACCCGGGTGTTTGAAGAACCGAGAGAGGTGATTCGTGCGATCCCGGGGGTCCGCTTCGTAGAACTCCCTCATAACCGTGAGAGCTGCGTCTGCTGCGGGGGCGGTGGAAACCTGGAGATGGTGGATGCCAAACTGTCTGCGCGGATTGCAGAACAGAAGATAAAGGAGGTCCTGAGCACGGGTGCGGATGCGGTGGTGACTTCGTGCCAGCAGTGTGTCCGGACCATGATGACCTATGTCCGCCGGAACAAGCTCCCCCTCGATGTCCTCGACATTACCCAGCTCATTCACCGTGCCCTTGCGGAATAAGCGATTCAGTCCGCACAAAATCCGAACAATTTTTACCTGTGCGATCAGGTTTCCCAGTTCCCATCGGTCGTTTTCCATCCGGTGCCCGTGGGGGTCTGTTCTCCCGCCGCCGGAAAACAAAATGGGTGTGTATTGTTTGAAGGCCGGCCCCCGTACTTTGAATCCTGTCAGGAATGCAGCGGGAACGCACCTGGTATGAAGGCGCCCCTTTGGGGTTGTAACGACCGGATTTTAAAGTTATACTGCCGCTCCCATGAAGTGTGCCGGGTTTTTGGCCCGCGGATGACGGGAGAGAAAGACCCCATGCGCCAACCCCGCAGGCCATGGATATTCAGGAGGATTGATTGAATCATATGCAGAAGATGGAAGCCCGAATCAAAACTGACCTGATTGAGATTGTCGGTCCGGAAAATTTCACCAATGATCTCATCGATCTGGTCGCATATTCCTATGATGCCTCCGACAACGATCACCGGCCCGAAGCGGCTGTGTGGCCCGCCAACACTGAGCAGATCTCCCGGATCCTGATCCTGGCCAATGGGGCCGGGCTTGCGGTGATTCCCCGCGGAGCGGGGACCGGTCTGGCAGGTTCGGCGGTTCCGGCATGCGGGGGTCTGGTCATGGATCTGTGCAGGATGAACCGAATCGTTGATATCCGGATTCCCGACCGTCTCGCGGTTGTCCAGCCGGGCGTGGTATATGCCGACTTGCAGAAGGCCCTCTCCTCCCATGGATTTTTCTTCCCGCCGGATCCCGCCAGCGGCAAGGCCTGCACCATCGGGGGAAACGTGGCTACCAATGCCGGAGGGATCCGGGGCGCCAAATACGGGGTGACGCGGGATTATGTCCTGGGGCTGGAGGTGGTCCTGCCGGACGGACGCATCCTGCGGACCGGGTCATCCTGCATGAAATCCGTTTCCGGGTATGACCTGACCCGTCTCTTCGTAGGCTCGGAAGGGACGATCGGCGTTGTCACAGAGATTATTCTGAAGATCAATCCGAAGCCGACGGCATCCAGCACAGGGCTGGCCCGCTTTGCCCGTCTGGAGGATGCAGGACAGGCGGTTACGGACATCATGCATTCCGGCATTATTCCGAGCGTGCTCGAGATCCTTGATGAAAACACCATCAAGGTGCTCAGGGAACACGGCGGCATGGACATTCCCGATGCCATGGCGATTATCCTGGTGGAGACCGATGGATATACCGGGGCCGAGACCGCTTACCAGATGGAAAAAGTGGTCTCGGTTTTCGAGAAAAACCATGCCACCCATATACAAACCGTCGATACCAAAGAGGGGGCGGAGGCCCTCTGGTCCACCCGGAGGTCTGTGAGCAGCGTCGCTGCCCAGCTTCGGACCAACAACGTCTCTGAAGACGTGGCGGTCCCCATCTCCAAGGTCCCCGACCTTCTCACCGGTATCTCCGCTATTATGCTGAAGTATGGTCTTCCCTTTGTCATATTCGGGCATGCAGGGGACGGTAATCTCCATCCCAAGATCATGTACGACGCCGCTGATCCGGACCAGGTCCGGCGGGCAGGGGCGGCAGTGGAGGAGATATTCAGACTCACGTGCGGGCTGGGGGGCACCCTTACGGGAGAACACGGCGTCGGGCTCTCCAAAGCTCCCTTCATGACCCTCGAACACGATTCCGTGGAAATGGACGTCATGGCGCGGATCAAGCGGCTTTTTGATCCCAACAATATCCTTAACCCGGGCAAGATGGGACTGGGAGTATGAAGGTCATCGCCCGAAAAAAAATGGGATGACGCTGACGACGATCTACCCCATAAGGCATCAACTTTTTCGCAGGTTGTCCGGCAAGGCGGGATTACAGGCTTAAAGCCTTAGGCAGCACTCCTCAAACTGTAGGGCCCCTGATTCGGCGGGTTCAGAGGCTTGCTTGAGAGGTATGTATGACGAAAAAAATACTGCTGGTCGATAATGATCGATTTATCCTGGAAGTGATCAGTGATCTCCTGACAAAGGAAGGGCATGAGGTCTCCACAGCCGAAGACGGGCTTTCGGCGCTGGACGTCCTGGAGGTCTTTACCCCCGATATCATATTCGTAGATATGGTTATGCCCAATATCGACGGAAAGCGGCTATGCAGGATACTGCGCAAGATGGAGGTCTTGAAGAATGCATATATTGTCAGCCTCTCTGCAACAGCCATAGAAGACTTGGGCGAGATCGAGGCGTTGGGTGTCAATGCAAGCATTGCCAAAGGGCCTCTTGATCAGATGGCCAAGGAGATCCTTGGGGTGCTGGGACAATCGTGGGATACCTCCTCCCAACTGCTGGGGGGGAAGACGCCTCAGTCGGAAGCGATCAGACAGCGGCGCATCACCAGGGAACTCCTTTTGGGCATGAGGCATCTTGAAGTCATATTGGAGCAGATGGACGAGGGGATTTTCGATATTGCTTCGGACGGAAGGATCGTCTATGCCAATCGAGGCGCGTCCGAGGTAACGGGTTTGCCCGAAGAGGATGTGCTGGGGCACTATTTTCCGGACCTTTTCGCAAAAGATGATCGTGTCCGGATCGCCAAATTTCTTGAGGATGAAAGTGACCATGCCAAACGGATATCTGAGGAATGCCCACTGTCGTTGAACGGGAAACAGGTGACCATAGATGTGCAACCCATCCCCGGGGATGATGGGAAGGTCATCGTCATCCTGAAAGATGTCACCCATCAGAAGGAGGCTGAAAAGGCCCTGAAGAAGAGCGAGGAACGGTATCGGCTCCTGTTTGAAAATGCCAGTGACGCCATATTTGTCTTGCAGGAAGGGAGGATAAAATTTCCCAACAAACGGGCCGTTGAGATATTCGGCATGGATCGGGCAGACCCGGCTGAGATCCGTTTTCTCGATTGCGTCCATCCTGAGGAGAGGGATGCTGTGGCCGAAAGGTATCGACGGGGATTGGCCGGGGAGGAATTTTCCGGCACTTATGCCTTCAGAATCCTGCACCGGGCGTATGAGGAGTTATGGGTGGAATTGAATTCAGTCCCCATCCGATGGGAGGAGAAGCCGGCCATTCTCAGTTTTCTGAGGGATATCACCGATAAGAGGCGGCTGGAAACCCATTTCCACCGGTCTCAGCGGATGGCCTCCATCGGCACCCTGGCCGGGGGCATTGCCCATGAGTTCAACAACCTCCTGATGGTCATCCAGGCGAATGCCTCTCTGGCACTGTACGGAAAAGATCCAAGCAGCCCTGAATGCGAAAGGTTGAGGAACATCGAGGGGTATGTCCAGAAAGGGGCGGAGATGACCCGGCATCTCCTGGCCTTTGCCAGGGAAAGGAGATATCGGCCTGAGCTGACCGATCTCAATCAACTGCTGAAGCGGACCGAAGAGTTGTTTGTCCGCACCAAAAAGGAAATCAGCGTTCATCCCACATATCAGAAGGGGATCCTGATGGTGGAAGTGGATCCGGTGCAGATCGAGCAGGTCCTGATGAGCCTCTGTATCAACGCATGGCAGGCCATGCCGGACGGCGGGGTGTTGTTTTTGGAGACGAAAAACATACGGCTTGGCAGGGAATTCGTGCATACCTACGGAGTAGACCCCGGCAGGTATGTGAGAATATCTGTCAGGGACACGGGTATGGGCATGGACGCCTGGACCCTGGAAAAAATATTCGAGCCCTTTTTCACCACCAAAACCGTGGGACAGGGGATGGGCCTGGGGTTGGCCGCCGCCTATGGAATCATCCGGAATCATGGCGGGATCATGGACGCGAGCAGTGAGAAAACCAAAGGAAGCACCTTCAACATATACCTGCCGGCATCGAAGCAAGAGAGCCCGGGAAAAGAGGGTGGGGATCGTGATCAGGGCCTGTTGTTATGACCGATCCTAAGAAGCATCCACCCGCAGGTCTCTCCTGGGCCATCTGGGGGCTGGGGGCTGCCTTTTACCTGAGCGGTTTTTACCAGCGGGTGGCGCCGGCCGTGATGACAGATCACCTGATGGCCGATTTCAGTATCGGTGCCGCCGCCTTGGGGAACCTCTCTGCGTTCTATTTCTACAGCTATGTCGCCATGCAGATCCCGACAGGGATTCTGGCCGACTCTTGGGGACCCAAAAAACTCCTCACTACCGGGGCATTTATTGCGTGTTTAGGGGCTTTTCTCTTTGCCATGGCCCCCGTCCTCATCCTCGCCAATATTGGACGTCTACTGATTGGGGGGGCGGTGGGCGTGGCCTGGGTTGCCATGCTCAAGCTCTCCATGCACTGGTTTCCGCCGCGGCGGTTTGCCCTGACCAGCGGCCTGGGCCTTTTTTGCGGCGTGGTCGGGGCCGTGTCCGCGGGTGTGCCGTTGCGGATACTGGTGGAGCACTTCGGGTGGCGGCCGGTGATGCTGGCCTCGGCGGGCGTGTCTCTTGCCATCGCCGTGGCGATCTGGATCGTGGTACGGGATGATCCGTCCGAACGGGGGTATGCCAGTTTCATCCCCTCTGCCAATATCCGGCCGGATGCCGCCGCATCGGTATTTGCCGGTTTATTGAAGGTATTTCATTACAAGAACACCTGGCTTCTGTCCATTGCGCCGGCCGGCATGGCCGGCCCGGTCCTGGCCTTTTCAGGCCTGTGGGGGGTACCGTTCCTGTCGACCCATTACGGCCTCTCTCCTGCCGAGAGCGCTGCCCTGACCTCGGTTCTGTTGATCGCCTGGGCCTTCGGAGGGCCTGTGCTGGGGGCGATGTCAGACAGGATCGGCCGGAGAAAGCCGCTGTATGCGGCGGGCTGTTTTGTGGCCTGTGCCGGCTGGGGTCTGATTCTGTTTATGCCGCAGTGGCCGGTATGGCTGTTGACCGTACTGATTTCCATCGTGGGGTTTGCGTCGGGTGCCATGATCATCGGTTTTGCTTTTGTCAAGGAATCGGTGCCCCCTTCGCTGACAGGGACCGTATCCGGCGTCTGCAACATGGGGGTTATGACGGGGGCCATGGTGCTGCAGCCGGTCATGGGGTGGGTCCTGGACAGGAATTGGAGCGGAGGTCTGGAAAACGGGGTAAAAATCTATCAGCTGAATGCGTACCAGTCCGCGTTCAGCCTGATGATAATGGGGTCGATTCTCTCGGCCGTCCTCATCTGTTTCACCACGGAGACCCACTGCCGGCAGTTGGTGGATTGAGAAAGGTAATTTTCACGTGGAGCTTTACAACCTGGGAAAGGTCCCCTGGGACGAGTCGCAGCTGATATACCATGCCCTGGCCAGATTGGGGCGGGAGGCACTCTCTCTGGTTTCTCCGGCCACCCCCTATGTCTGCATCGGATTTCATCAGGATGTGGAACAGGAGGTCGATCTGGGTTTCTGCAGGGCCAACCATATCCCCGTCTTCAGGCGCGAAGTGGGCGGAGGGGCGGTCTATCTTGACGGGCACCAGCTCTTTTTTCAACTGGTTCTTCACAAAAACAACCCCCAGGTCCCCAGGAACAAAGAGGCGTTTTATAGGAAATTTCTTCAGCCCATCCTTGACGTCTATCAAAGGGTCGGCATCCCTGTGAGATTCAAGCCGGTCAATGATGTGGTCGCAGGAACACGTAAAATATCCGGTACCGGCGCCGGCGAGATCGGAGATGCGGTCGTCTTTGTGGGGAATTTGATCGTGGATTTCGATTATGAGATGATGGCGAAGGTCCTGAGGGTCCCGGATGAGAAATTTCGTGACAAGGTCCACAAGACCCTCTACGATAATCTCTCCACCATACGGCGCGAGCTGGGCACGGATGCGGCAAGAGAGTGGACCGAAGCGCGATTGAACCGCCTCATGGGTGAGGCCTTTCAGGCGTTGCTGGGACCGATGACCCCCGGTGTCAGGGACCGGGCCCTGATGAAAAAGATGGATGATCTGAGAGAACGGATGCTGTCAGAGGAATGGCTCCATCAAAAGGGGCGGCCGCGGGAAGGCCGGAGCGTGAAGATCCGGGCAGGAATAGATGTTGTACAGAGGGTGCACAAGGCGGCAGGCGGGCTGATACGGTCGGACTTTGAAGTGGAGGAGGGACGATTCAGGCGAGTCCGCCTGTCCGGAGACTTCTTCTGCTTTCCCGAAGGGGCGGTTCACCTCCTGGAAGGGTCCCTTGACAGCAGAAGGATTGAATCGGCCCGCGACCTGCTGGCCGCCTTTTACAAAGAGACGGGTGCGGAAACGCCGGGCATCGAAATTGATGATTGGATGAAGGTCCTGGCGTACGGCGCATAAGGGACGAGTGAGAATTGACAACCGATCATGAGGGATTCTGAACCAACCGTAAACCTTCAATTACCGAGGAAAGGCATATGCGCCCATTAGACGGAATCAAGGTTACCGAGATGGCCGGTCTGGCCCCGTCCCCTTATTGCGGCATGCTGTTGGCCGATTTCGGGGCGGACGTGACTGTTGTGGATCGATTAGCCAAAGGAGCCCCTGAGATCCCCAATATCATGGAGAAGAACCCGTTTGACCGGGGCAAACGGTCTGTTCGGGTCAACCTCAAAACAGGTGAAGGGGTCGAGATTGTCAGAAGAATGATCCGTAATGCCGATGTCCTGGTAGAGCCTTACCGGCCCGGCGTGATGGAGGCCCTGGGATTGGGTCCGGATGAGGTGATGGGAACGAATCCCGGGTTGATTTACGCCCGGCTGACGGGCTGGGGACAGAACGGCGCTTATGCCGGTATGGCCGGGCATGATATCGACTACATCGCCTTGTCCGGGGCCCTGTCGCTCTTCCGCAGAAAGGGGGAACGGCCGCTCCCTCCCTGCAACCTTCTGGGGGATTTTGCCGGGGGCGGGATGCTGTGCGCCCTCGGCATTCTCCTGGCCATTGTTGAAAGAACCCGTTCCGGGAAGGGACAGGTGGTGGATGCGGCCATGGTGGACGGCGCGGCCAACCTGTCAACCCTCTTTTACGGTATGCTGGCCCACCACCTGATGACCCTCGATATCGGGACCAACGTTCTGGACAGCGGCGCCCCGTTCTATCAGACCTATGAGACCGCTGACAATAAGTTTATGGCGGTGGGGGCCATTGAGGGGAGATTCTATGCCGAGCTTCTGAAAGGTCTCGAGATCGATCCATCATCCCTTCCTCACCAGATGGATATGGGAAAATGGCCGGAGATGACCGAGCGATTCACCGCTGTATTCAAGACAAAATCCCGTGATGAGTGGACCCGGATCTTTGAGGGAAAAGATGCCTGTGTGGCCCCGGTCCTCGAATTGAACGAGGTGGAACACCACCCCCACAACAGGGAAAGAGAGATCATCCTGACCATTGATGATGTGCCGCAGCCGGCCCCGGCCCCCAGACTCTCCCGGACCCCGGGACAAGCTACCCCCGCAAGGGGCCGCCGGGGCGCCAACACAAAAGAGATGTTGGGCGATCTTGGGTATTTGGAAGAAGACGTCCAAAAATTTTTCCAGAACCAGATCGTTGAATAAGGCGGATAAGGCCCTTGACTTTCCGGGATTATTTACCATTTTCTTACAGGTATCGGAACATGGCCGACGGTTCGCATGCCGGAAGGGTTATGATTTGAGGGTGCCCATGCTCCATACACAAATTGTTGCAGCCCAAAACAACAAAAAGGGGTCATTCTTATGATTTCCCTCGGCTGTGAACGGGAGCACCGGCAATTTAAAAAAGAGGGGCATGTGCACGGATGGGGCTTACATGAGAATACTGGTTGTAGAAGACGACTCAAAAATCGCCTCCTTTATATCAAAGGGCCTGAAGGAGGCTGGATTTGCCGTGGATGTGGCCCATGACGGGGTGGACGGTCTTCATCTGGGGCTCACCGAGCCCTATGATGCGGCCGTGGTGGATATCATGCTCCCCGGTCTTGACGGTCTCTCCCTGATCGAGCGGCTGCGCGCAAAGAAGATTGCAACCCCGGTGATCATTTTAAGCGCAAAACGCTCGGTGGACGACCGGGTCAAGGGCCTCCAGGCCGGAGGCGATGACTACCTGACCAAACCCTTTTCATTTTCAGAACTCCTGGCCAGGATTCATGCCCTGATCCGGCGATCCACCCGGATATCAGAGCCCTCCACCCTTACCGCAGGAGAACTGACCCTGGATCTTCTGTCCCGCCAGGCCCGACGGAATAATGCGGATATCAGCCTTCCGGCCCGTGAATTCGCCCTGTTGGAATATCTGGTGCGAAACAAGAATCGGATTGTGTCCAAGACCTCCATACTGGAGCATGTGTACGATTACAGCTTTGATCCCCAGACCAATGTGGTGGATGTCCTGGTGTGCCGGCTTCGCAACAAAATCGACAGGGACTTTGACCATAAGATGATTCAGACGGTTCGCGGAATGGGCTATGTTCTCAAGGAACAGTAAGATCGGACTGACCTTCAGCCTGAAATTGAGCGCCCTTTATGCGCTCTTTTTTGTGGTCAGTTCCGGCGGCCTGTTTGTCGTCGCCTATTATCTTATGGATAACCTCATCGAGCAGCGGGAGCGTGAGACCGTCCGGGACCGGATCCAGGAGTACCGCGCCTGGTATGGGGAGGGCGGGCTCCGCGCGCTCAAGGCCCGGTTCGATCAACAGAGCGGTACGGCCAGGGACATCTTCTTTGTGCGTATCGTGGGTCCCCTCAACCAGGTCCTCTTTGTCAGCTTTCCAAAAGGGTTTAAGGGCGTTGACGACGGCCGGCTCAGGTCGGTGCCGCGCACGGAAGAGGAGTTGTGGCTCACCATCAAAGACCAGGCGGAAAAAGAGGCCTGGACCATCGGTATAACGGGGTTGCCGGGCGGCCTCAAGCTCCAGGTGGGAAAGAGTTCCACCCAGGCCCAGGAACTCCTGTCGTTTTTCAGGACCGTGTTTTTGATGTTCAGCGTCCCGATCCTCCTCTTGGGCATTGTCGGCGGCGGACTCCTGACCTTCCGCGCCATCCGGCCGATCCGTCATCTCATCCAGACCGTGAGAGATATTCTGAAGACAGGGAAGATGAGTCTGCGCGTTCCTGTACGGGGAGAACGGGGGGAGATGTATGAGCTGGTCTCTCTTTTCAACCAGATGCTGGACAGGAATGATTCCCTGATACAGGCCATGCATGACTCCCTGGACAATGTGGCCCATGATCTGCGGACCCCCATGACCCGCCTGCGCGGCGTGGCCGAACTGGCGCTCCAGGATGCCAGGGAACAGAATGCGTGCAGGGAGGCGTTGGCCGATTGCATGGAAGAATCCGAACGGATGTTGACCATGCTGAATGCCCTGATGGATATTGCCGAGGCGGAGACCGGGGCGATGCGGCTGGAGATCGGCGAGGTATCTGTCCCCGAAGTTATTGAGTCCATAATGGATCTCTATGAGGTGGTGGCAGAGGAGAAGGGGATCGCCATCACCGGAAATCTCCCCCAAGAGCTGGTTATCCGTGCCGATCGAATCCGCTTCCAGCAGGTCATGGCCAATCTCCTGGATAATGCCATCAAGTACAGCGGAAACGGCAGGGAGATAGAAATATCCGCCCGACCAGAAGATGCCTGTGCTGTCATCTCCATCTCAGATCAGGGGGTAGGGATCCCTCCCGCCGACATCAGTAAGATCTGGGACCGCCTCTACCGGGGGGATCACAGCCGGTCCCAGCGGGGGCTCGGCCTGGGCCTCAGTTTTGTAAGGGCGATCGTACACGCCCACGGCGGCACGGTCGGTGTGGAGAGCGAATTGAACAAGGGATCCAGATTTACGATCCGGATGCCGGTCGGGAACTGACTATTGATAATTGACAACTGAAAAAGTCTGGACCGGGGATGGGGTGCTGGATATTTGGAAAATGTGCTATCCGGTGCTCATGCGTCTTGCTGCTCCTGCGTCCTGCCTACTCCTTACTGCCCACTGCCTACTTCCTACTCCTACTGCTTACTTCTCACTGCTTACTGCCGCGCCTCACGCCTAATTCCTGTTAAACACCAGCGACTTTACCGTCACGGGGAAGACCTGGCCCGCCACCAGGGGTTCCCCGATGTCGATCCAGTCTCCTTCTGTCAGGATGAGTTCATCCAGGGACAGGAGATTCGTTTTAAGACCGGTCTCCCGGCGGATCACGTTCCCCACGCTGCAGGCGATATCCTTTTCAAAGATCAGGATGATCGGGAGACGGTTGATGATTGAACGGGGAAGGGCGGCCTCGATGGATTTTGCAAACAGCTCCAGTTCAGGGTAATAGGCCCTCACAGGGTCCTTGAAGTATAAGGCCACGACCTCTTCCCCTTCGGTAAGATCAAATCTCCGAAAGGAGGTCTGTATAGCGGAGATCACATGATCCCGGCTCAGTCGCTCCGCCTCCGCATCCACCCTGAGTACAGGGACGTTCTTGATGGGAAAGGATATTGCGTCATCCATAAATCCCGAAGAACCGGAGATGGACAGGGAGTACGCGCCGGCACCGATGACCGTTGCCCGGATCTTGTTTTTGGGTTCAATGATCGGGGCTGCCAGCCTGGGCGCCAGGGACCGTATCTTGTCGGCCAACGGCTTTCCCATATCATTGTAGTAGCCGTTGCCGCCGTAGATCAACTCTGCAACCCCGCCTGAGAACGAATATTCATCGATCTTGTGTGTAAAATTGAGGTTCTCCGTCATCATGAGCCGTCTGGCCAGGTCAGAGGTCGCCGGGCCGCTCAGGACCTCGATCAGGGCTTCGGCAAAGGCGGCGGCGATCCTTTCCATATCCTCTGCAGCGATTTGATCCCCTACCCGGTATTGGACGCCCAGATGCGTCATCACCTGTCGCGCCGGTTCGTCGACCCGCCAGATGGTGCCATCGGCATGTGCGGCCAGGAGCCTTCCTCCTACGGCGATGCAGCTCGTAGACAGGACCTCCCCATTCTTGGATATGGCCATATTGGATGTGCCGCCGCCGATATCGCAGGAAAGGATGGTCTTTCCGGTATCCCTTGACCGGGCGGCTGCCCCGGATCCGAGGGCAGTGATGAGGCTCTCGAAGTTGGCCCCGGCGGTGGCGGCCACAAAATCCCCGGCGCCTCTGGACAGGGCCTCCACGATCTGTCTGGCGTTCTCTTTTCGGGCGGATTCTCCTGTTACGATCACCGCCCCGCTCTGAATATCCGCGGGATCGATCCCTGCCCGCTCATACTCCTGGATAAAAAATAGGGATAGCTTTTCAATGTCGATGGTATCCCTGTCCAACAGCGGCGTATCGATAATCGTCCCTTCATAGATGATATCTCTGTTCCGAATTTCAAACCGCCGGGTAGGGGACTGGTGGTCCCTTTCCAGCAGGAGTTTGGAAAAGGCCAGATGACTGGTTGAACTCCCGACGTCCACCCCCACCGAAAGCAGTTCTATGGTGTTAATTTCCATTCATATCTCTCTTGTAAAGTCCAGAGGTTCTAAGGTTCAGATGTTTGAAACTCTAAGGTTCGGGGTTCCCTCCGGCAATTCTCGCGTAAGCCAAAGGACCAAAAAAAAGGAGGAGACGGATGCCTCAGCAATCCGCCGGCAACATCCGTCTCCTGTTGGAAATCCTGGATCCTGAGATCCGGAACACCGCAGTCCGTATCTTGATGACTACGCGGCCTGGAGGGCCGAAGCCTCTCTCTGTGCTGCGGAAAGCCTCTCGGCAGCGACCTTCTTCTTGCCTGTGCTGATCCGGTCCGCGTCCACGTATTCGATGGCCTTTACCTCGCAGAACCTTGCGCACTGGGGGTCGCCCCCGCACAAGTCACACTTGAAAACCTTTTTATCGATAATGTTGTAGTTCATTGCCCCGAAGGGACAGACCGCAACACATGAGCGGCAGCCGATGCACAGGTCATAATCGACGGTCACGTATCCGAGGTCCATGTCGCGGTAAATCGCCTTGACAGGACATACATCCATGCATGGGGCATCTTCACATTGCTGGCATGACATGGGGATATACAGACCCTCGGATTCCCATTTCATGACCTTGATTCTGCTCCGTGCAGGATTGGAAATCCCGTCGTGCATGACCGAACATACCAGCTCACACAACCGGCATCCGGTGCATTTCTGGTAATTTATCATCAGGACTTTCTCCATTGATCTTCTCCTCTCAAAATAAGCTCTTCCCTCCTGCCGGGGCCGGAGGGATTTTTTCAGATGACTGCCCCGTTTGGTTCAGCGGTCTTGAAAAAGGCCGCTCCGGGTGCATTTCGGGGCAGTATGCGGGCTAAACCAGATGGGACGGCTCATTCTCCAGGCCCAGGCGCTTCAGGGTCTCTGCCGTGGGCACGCCGTTTTCATCCCAGCCGTGATGCTCGTAGTATTCATCGATCATCTTCTTGAATTTCTTTCGGTCGATGGTCTTGCCGATGACATCCGGCGCCCCCCGCCTGCAGGGTTCATCAAAATAGCGATGATTAAGGGTGTCGCCTTTTTTGAGGTCATCACGGGTCAGACCTTCTCTCAAATTGAACAGCCGCTCAATGTTGTAACATCGTTCTGCCACGTCCCATATCTCTTTCGGGGTCAGCTCTATCCCGGTATTGTAATAGAGAACCTTGGCCCAATCCTCAAAGTTGGGAAGGGTCGCACCTAAAAAGGTGGTGTGGTATTTACAGATGCCGAGACAATCCACTCCCATGTAGCAGTTTTCCTGCCAGAAGACCTGCCACGGCTTTCCCTCATACGCGGTATGTTCGGAACTCAATGGCCCCTCGTAAGGAACTGGATTGCTGTATATCTGCCTCAGAATCTTTTCAGGGAGATGGTACAGGTCGATGGCCGGCCGGCTCCTCAGATGATCCGAACCCCTGGAACCGGTGGCGATGCCCAGGGCCAGGGCGGGCGTGGCCCGCTCATCTGAGTGGAGATTGTTCATCCCCTTGACCTGGATCAGATAATCAAAGGAATTTTTGCCTATCTTCTCAGCCGCCGGTATGCCGCCATCGGCCAGGGTGTCGCCCAACCACCCTTTCCGGTAACAGATGCGGTGGATCATTTCCAGAAGGGCCTCGTCATTGCCGAAACTCAGATCCAGCCCGTCCGTATCCTTGCTGGTGAGGATCCCCAGTTCATAGAGTTCCATGGCCCAGGAGATGATGCTGCCGATCTCCAGGTTGTCGATGCCGTACTGATCCACCAGGTGATTTCCTGTCAGGACGGTCTCGGCGCTCTTGCAGTCCGGCTCGCCGCCAAAGGCCCCCAGGGAGGTGTATTCCGGTCCCTCCTCGTATTTCCCTGCATAGGGACCTGAAGGAATCTTATACTGGGCCCGGCAATGAATCTGGCAGCCGAAGCACCCGGTCATGTGATAGGGTCCCATGGTCTCTTCACAGATTTCATCGATCCGCTCGGGTTCGATATCATCGGCATTCTCGCACTGGTTATACTGAAAGTTGCGTGTCCGGATGCCGCCCCAGCAGTTGGTGGCCCCCCAAATAAAAGGGGTCCCCAGGCTTCCCTGGGTCTGATTGACCTTGGCGCTGGTGATCTGATCGATGAATCGTTTATTGTACTCCAAGGCGTCCACCGGATGGGCGATCTTGATGTCCATGGTGCCCCTTGCGGCAATGGCCTTGAGATTCTTCGACCCCATGACGCAGCCCATGCCGGTTCTGCCGGCGGCGTTCTTGATGCCTGTCATCACATTGGCATAGGTCACCAGGTTTTCTCCGGCCGGGCCGATGACCGCGCTCTTGATCTCGTCATCCCCCAGTTCTTCCCGAATCGCCCATTGGGTATCCGTGGTGGTCTTGCCCCAGAGGTGTGCGGCGTCTCGAATCTCAATCTTGCCGTTGTGAATCCAGAGGTAGACCGGCTTCTCGGCCTTTCCCTTGATCACCAAATGATGGAATCCGGCCCAGGCCAGCTCCGGTGCAAAAAAACCGCCCATGTTGGCGCTCCCCAGCAGGCCGGTGAGCGGGGACTTGGCCATGAAGTGGGTCCTGGCCGTTGCAGATGCGCAGGTGGCTGTCAGGATGCCGCCGCTGACCATGAGGGTATTGTCCGGACCCAAGGGATCGCACCCCTTCTTTGTATGGTTATATAGCAAATAGGCGTCCAGGCCTCTCCCGCCCAGGAATTTTTTTCGCACGTCCAGCGGGATCGGTTTGATCTGGATGTCTCCGGTAGAGAGATCGATAAACGCTATTTTTCTGTTCAATGCCATCTTACTTGCCCCCCTTCTTTGCACCCTTTGCGGGCGCGGCCGCTTCTATCGCGGCCATTTTTTCTTCCGCTAATTTCCGGTTCACATCCCAGACCGGTCCGCGTATTCTGGGAAGGTTTTCGTTCACCCAGAACAGGCGGTACTCCATGCCGCAGGTGGGGCACTTCACATGCTTGGCCCCTGGAGCCGGCTGAATCCTTTCCATGCAACTCGGGTTGTGACACCTGATCTTGCCGAAGGTTCTGGTCTTGCGCAGACTCTCAGCTCCTGACAATGTCCCTTTTTCCATTGCCATATTTTCTCCTTTCCTTTTTTGGCTTTGCTTGCGTCTTGGTCTATTTCCTCGTCAGTCAAAACAATGCTAAGCTAATGATTTTCGTTTGAGTTGCGATATATACGCAGCCTATTTCCGTGAATTTCAGGTTTTTGTCCTGTCAACTCCCTGGACACGCGGCCCTTTCCCCCTGTCGGTGGACCAGTCCTTGAGAGGGAACAGCTTTTCGTATTCATCGAGCCTGCCGAGGACCTTCAAGCGGTCGATGATCAGCTGCCAGGCACAATCCGTATCCTCACCGATCTCGCACTTGCCGTTTTTGGAACCGCCGCAGGGACCGTTCAGGAGATGTTTGGCGCAACGCGACACAGGACAGATCCCGCCGGTAAAGGCTAGCAGGCAATTCCCGCAGCCCTGGCATTTCTCCCTCCATATCCCCGGTGCGTCCAGGGATCCCAAAAAACTGGTATTGAGCGCCGGAATCACCGGAAGCGTTTCCATCGCCTCTGCCACGGTCTGTACGCCTGCGCCGCAGGCGAGAGACAGGATCGCGTCGGCATCAGGAGGAATATTGAGAAAGGCGTTTACAAAATCCTTCTCACACTGTCTCTGAATGGTGGTGGTGTCAAAGACCGGCGGAAGGGATTGATAATGCCTGGGGTGTGCCAATTCCCTTGCAAGGGCGTCGGCGTTATTCGCTCCCCCTGTCAGGCAGATCGATACGCATCCGCCACAGGCAACGATAGCGACTTTCTTGAAATGCGAGATGGATTCGGCAATTTCATCTATAGGCTTCAGCTCAGCGACGATCATGTTGGGTCTCTCTGTTACTCTGTTTTTTCTTGAGAAATAATGCCTGTCTGGCAGCGAAATCAGCGCTCTTATGTTTCGGACAAAGGTGCTCCAGGGGCCTCCCCATGTTTCCGGACAGCGTCTTCTCCTGAGCCGCGGTGTAGAGGGGTTCTCCACATACGCTACAGTAAACCAGCCCGAGTTGGATGACCGCATCCCATCTGTTCTCCAAAAAATGCTGGAACTGGATCGCCTCCTGCGGGCAAACCCTCCAGCAGTTGGCACACCTGACGCACCTGGCCATGTTGTGCAGAATCGTCCTCTTTCCATCGGCGTCTTCGTAGCTCAATGCGTTTGCAGGGCAGTTCTCCACACATGACAGACATCCGTTGCAATTGTCACTGACTACAAAATAGGACATCAGGGTTGTCTCCTCGAGTAGAGGTTCAGAGGTTTCGGGTTCAAAAGTTCAGGGGTTATCGTTGCTGGTTCCTGGATATTGGATACTGGCTTGCCTGCTGCTTACTCCTTACTGCCTGCTGCTCGTGCCTCAAGGCTCATGCCTTGCGCCTTGCTCCTCCTACAAAACTCAGTCGATTCCTGGCCTCGGAAAGAGCCCGCTTCGTTCCACAATTTCCGGAACCGTTTCTTCCCATTCAATGGCCATGATGTGGAACCCGCTGACGCCTTCAACCTCTTTCAGCCGTTGAATGGTTTCCACACATATATTGACCCCCTCTGCAGGCTGATCCTTTTTAGGCACACCGCCCATCCGGTCGACGATTTCCTGCGGCACGTCCATCCCCGGGACTCGGGCTTTCATATATTTTGCCATGCCTGCCGACTTCATCGGGGTTACCCCCGCCAGTATGAAGACCTTCTCATGGAGTCCCCGGTCCCTGGCCTGTGCCATCCATGATTCGAACCGGGCAATATTATAGATACACTGGGTCTGAATGAACTGGGCGCCTGCGGCGATTTTTTTGGCCAGACGGGGGACGCGGATTTCAAAGGGATCTGCAAAAGGGTTGGCCGCCGCACCCACGAAAAGGCGGGGGGGTCGCTGGATGTCGTCGCCGCTCAGGAATTTGCCCTGGTCGCTCATATGCCTGACCATCTGAATCAATTGCATCGAATCAAGGTCATAGACATTCTGGGCCTCGGGACAGTCCCCGAATTTCTGATGATCTCCTGAGAGACAGAGTACATTCCGGATATCGAAGGACGCTGCCCCCAGTATGTCGCTCTGGAGGGCGATTCGATTTCTGTCCCGCACCACCATCTGCAGGATCGGCTCCATATCCATCAATTTCAGATGAATCACCGAGACCAGACTGCACAGCCGGGTCATGGCCGTCTGATTGTCCGTGACATTTACGGCATCTACATGGTCCTTGAGGATCGCGGCCTTTCTTTTGATGACATCAGCGTCGCTTCCCCTGGGAGGTCCACACTCCGAGGTGACGGCCAAATGTCCGCTGGAAAGGACTTTTTCAAGTCTGCCGGGTGTCTTTGTTTCCATGGCGTAAAAGATATTAGAAGATGTAATCCCGCCCGCGGGCCTCTGTCTCCGATACAGCCGTCGATCGGCCGGAAATTATATGGTAGTTCATGATACTGAACCCGAACAGAAATCCCACGTACATTAAAAGTACCACATTCCCGCCAGGAGTCAAGGAAAAAATGTCAATAAAGACACAGAATAATATAATGTTATGTCATATTTGATACTATAGAGATTCGGGTTGACAAATAATCCGCAGTAGAATAACCTTTATGAAAAAATTCATTATGGTGAACGATGACGACAACCTATCAAGCTCCTTCAGTAACAAAGGCGTTTCAAATATTGAGGCTCATCTCCAAGGCGCGATTCGGATTGGGCATCACCGAGATCGCAGATCGTCTCCATATGAGTAAGGGTACGGTCCATGGCATTGTCTCCGCCCTGGAGAATTCAGGGGCTATCATGAGGGCGCCCACGACAAAGAAGTACACCCTGGGCGTCACCTTGTTTGAATTGGGTAAACAGGCGTATTCCCAGTTTGATCTCAAAGAACTGGCGCGACCTGCCATGGAGAGATTGATGGGAAGGACATTGGAAACAGTCTGTCTGGGGGTCTTGAATACCAACCACATCACCATCCTGGATATTGTCGAGTCGAGTCAGGATCACAAGATCACCTCCCCCAAGGGAACCATCATTCCCTTGTTTGCAGGGGCCACGGGGAGGGTCATTTTAGCGTCCATGGATCCGGACCAGGCCCTTCGAATCATAAAAACAGATGGACTCCCCAGGTTTACAGAGCATACGGTCACTGATCCGGAACGTTTTCTGCAGGAGGTCGCCCGTGCCCGGGAGGACGGTTATGCCACGGATGATGAAGAATACATCCCGGGGGTGAGGGCGGTCGCCGCGCCCATCAAAGGATGGCGACATCTGATATCCGCCATCTGGGTGGTGGGATTCAAAAGGAGCCTTGACAGGGACAAGATGGCGGACTTGATCAGCGCCACAAAGGCGGCGGGAGAAGAGATCAGCCGGCTTTGCTGTCAGGATCCCGCATCCGCCTCAGGGCGAGGGCATGCTGGACCTGTCGCTTGAAGTCTCGAGCGTTATCCCACGCCACTTTATTCTTCACAGCTGGGAGCATTCATATCTCTTTCATGGTCTCGCTTCTGCCGTGGAGTTCTTCAAAAGAAAATATCGATTCTCATCCCCTAAAACTCCCATATCCTTCCGCTGAAACAAGATCTTGACTTGCAATCAGGTCTTGATCCGGGTATTTTATCTGGACTGCCTTGGGACCAGATCATCTCGCCCCAAGAGGTTAGGATAATCTATCCGAAACTTTGAGTGGCCCTTCAGGATTACCTCGAAGTTCCGGAAACGGATAATTCACCTGCAAAAAGGAGAAGGCGATGCCCAAGGGAAACTGTGAGTTCAACGGTAGCGGGAGAGATTACCTGGCGGTTTCCATTATCCATATGTTTTTGCTGAGCATGCTCACATTGGGCATCTATTCCCCTTGGGCATGGGTCAGACTCTTCCGGTTGAGGGCATCCCATACCCGGATCAACGGCAGGCCGATGACCTTCACCGGGACCGGCGGACAGCTCCTGGTCCTGGGTCTGGTGAACGGCCTGCTGACGGTTGTCACCCTCGGCATCTACTGGCCATGGGCCGCGTGCGCCATATCCCGATGGAAGGCCCGAAGCACGCTGGTGGACGGCCATCCGAGCATTTTCGTGGGGACAGGGGGGAGCCTCCTTCTCTTTTCCCTCATACATTTTTTTGTCCTGCCCATCCTGACCTTGGGGCTTTACAGCTTCTATGCCATGTACCGCTATTATGCCTGGAAACAAGTGCATTTCCGATACGGGGGCGCCAAAACCTCTTTTGGGGCCGGTTTCTGGGGGCTCTTGCAGATATATCTCATCCTGGTGGTGGTCCTGGTCCTGTTCCCCGCGGTCGGGCCATTGGTGAACCTGCCTGCCGTGGCGTGGCTGTCGCCCCTTTTGGGGATCATCATATCCCCCTGGCTGATCTGCATGTTCTTTCGCTGGGAGACCCGGGGTCTGGTGGTGGGCGACGAAGAAGAGATCGAACACTTTCCGCCTGTCAGAACACGCTTTCTCTGGGTTATTCTTTTTGTCCTGATCGTCCTGGTGGGGATGGCCGCAGCGGCCCTGTTTATCAAGGATCGTCTGGGGATCCGGATATCCGAGACAGTCAACCTGGGCCGGCTTCTTGAGATGAAGGGAGAAGGCCCCCTATCCCAGGGTTCTGTGAGAGGTCCAGTGAAACGACCCACTCTGAAAACCGCCCCGGAACCGGCCCACAAGCCGTCTCCCCCTGCTCCGAAGGGAACACTCCCTGGTTCGGCCGCACCTGTCAGGCCGCCTTCTTCCGAAAAGGGGGTCCCTGAAGGACTGCTGGCGCCTGCCTGGACATCCCCTGCCGGGGAAACGGTTCCGTCTTCAGGGGAGTATGAAAGAGAGATCCAAGATCTCAATGCGTTTATTAAAAAGGATGGGCAGAATGCCGATGCATATTACAGCCGCGCCGGTCTGTATGGACGGATGGGGGAGTTGGAAAAGGCTGAAAAGGACTTTACCCGCGCCATTGAAATCAACCGTCGCAACAGCGATGCCTACTACAACCGGGGCCTGATACGGGCGAGGATGGGGAAGCTTGACCTGGCAGTCACAGATTTCAGCGAGGCCATCGAGTTGAATCCGCATGCCGCCGATGTCTATTGCAACCGGGGAAGCGCCTATTTTCAAATGGGAAAGAGGAACCTGGCCCTGAAAGATTATACCAGGGGACTGGAACTGAACCCGGAGGATGCGGACCTTTACTATAACCGGGGGCTCCTCCATCTCTCTGAAGGGCGCGATGCAGAGGCCCGGGCCGATTTCAGCAAGGCCACTGCCCTGAGGGAGCGACCTTCTTCGGAATCGCCGGGAAAAGAGGCGGGTCCCGGTACGCCGGCCGCAAATTGATACGGGAGAGCACAGGGGATATGACGGTATATCCGCTTCAGAGATAGGAGATATCACGGATGAAGGCGCCGGTTAAGGAACGGCATTTCGGGCCGGTATGGTTTATTCCGGGCGATAACCATGGGAGATACCCCAACTGCCATTCCATCTACATCGAGGGAGACGGGGTGCTCATCGATCCGGCCTCGGACCGGGACCGGTTGATTCAATTGAGAGAAGGCCCCGGGGTCCGCCAGATCTGGCTGACCCATTGGCACGAAGATCATTTCATGCATCTGGATCTTTTTGACGACCTCCCGCTGCTGACCTCGAGACCGGATGCGCCGCCCCTCGCGGACCTGGATGCATTTTTGGACGCCTACGGGATGGAGGGGACCGAGGAGCGGGAATACTGGCGTGCTATCCTGAGGGACCAGTTTCACTACCGGTCCCGCAAGCCGACCCGGTTTCTGGGCGATGGGGACATCATTCCTCTGAAAACCGGGAACGTGGCGGTGATGGCCACGCCGGGTCATACGCCCGGTCATCTCTCCTTCTTTTTTCAACCCGATGGGGTATTGCTCCTGGGGGATTACGATCTGACCCGGTTCGGACCCTGGTACGGGGACCGCGATTCGAGCATCCAAGAAACCATAGCCTCAATAGAACGCCTGCGACAGGTCCCGGCCAAAATATGGCTGGCATCCCATGAGAAAGGGGTTTTCGAAGAAGCACCGGGAGACCTATGGGATGATTATCTGGGGGTCATTAACGAGCGGGAAAATGAGCTCGTGGGGCATTTGCAAACCCCTCAGACTCTGGAAGGCATTGTGGCGGCATGGATCATCTACGGCAGGCCCCGTGAACCCAAGGCCTTTTTCGAGTTCGGCGAGCGGGTGCACATGAAGAAACATCTGGAAAAGCTCATGAGGGAGGGGAGGGTTATCCAGGAAGGGGAAATGTATGTGAGGAGATGAGGACGCACCAAAGAGGAACACGACGAGGGGGGACGAGACGCGGAGAGGGGCGAAAGGAGACTGTGAGAGCGGCTTCCAAGCCGCGAACATCGAGTGTGGAACCCCATTACACAGAGAGCGAGGGGTCGCGGTGAGAGGGGAGAAGAGAAGAGAAGAGAGAGGTTGCGAAGATCAAGAACGGAGGTCATAGATGAGTCGTTATTTCTGCCCTTACCTCGATGACAATGTGGAACTCACAGAGGAGCGTGCGCATCATATTGCCGAACCGCGAAAGCTCACGGCAGGATATTATTCGCAGAAAACCACAGCATCTTCTGATTGACTTATGATGTCGCCTGATTTACTGTATGCAAAATGAGGAGGTGTATACAAGCATGGGCACAATAACGCTTTCTGCAAGGCTGGAAAAAGACGAAGCTGAGAAAATCGATGCGCTCGCAGGGGAACTGGGTCTTGACCGTGGGTCGCTTCTCAAACAGCTTATCCGCAAGGGGTACACAGATATCCAGACCGAAAGGGCGCTTCGTGCATATCGTCAGGGAACCATTACCCTTTCACGGGCTGCCGAGACCGCCGGTCTGAGCCTGAGGGATATGTTGCTACGGCTGCCAGAGGAAGGCATAGACCTCAATTACGACACAAGAGAACTCGAGAGAGACGTGGAAGCGTGGTGATATGGACCTGGTTGCGGATGCAGCGCCTATCATTTTTCTTGCCAAGATCCGTCAGCTTGGTTTGATAACCGATGTGTTCGAAGCGCGGATTCTGATCCCTTCGGTCGTTGAAAATGAAATCCTGGGTCCTCCTGTTCCCCCTGACGAAGAACGATTGCTGAGGACATTTCTTCCCGTCTGCAACGTTGTGGATGTGGCCATGCCGCACATCTACGCAACGGGGCTCAGTTTGGCGGACAACTGCGTCCTGACGCTGGCTTATCAGGAGCATGCCGACGTGATTCTGTCAGATGATCGGCTGTTGAGGAGAGTGGCGGTGCTCGAAGGATTTCGGGTGATCGGGACGCTCGGGACCCTTATTCACGCCAAGAGGAGATCCATCCTGTCGGCGGAAAGGGCCATGGAGTTGTTTGAACGGCTTGTGGAAGAACACGCCTTCAGAATTAGTACGCTTGTTTATCATGCAGTGCGAAAAGAACTCCTTTAAAAAGACCGCACTGGCAGCACAGTCGGGATTGTCACATTGATAAGGAGGGAGGAAAAAGATGTCTGAAAACGCGTTGGAGGAAAAATACAGGGCTGCGGCCGCGGTGGTGTGCAGACAGGGGATGTTCCCGTTTCCGGTGAACGATACCACCCTGTCCATTATGAAACATGTGATTGAAGACGAGGAAGATGAGCTGGATCTGATCTGTGCCTTCAGCCAAAAGGCCTCCCAGACACTGGAGGAATTAGCCCTGTCAAGCGGGTTTTCCCGGGAAAAGGTCGATTCTCTCGCCACACGCCTTGCGCGAAAGGGGCTTGTCTTTAACCAGCCCAATTCGGCCGGAATGATGGTCTATCGGCTGCTTCCGCTCATGACCGTCGGTTTGATGGAATACAAATTCATGACCGAACTGACGGGCGATGAGAAAGAGGGGGAGCTGGCCCACCTGTTTCAGACCCTCTTGGACGAGGTCAGAGATCAGGTCCAGGCCAACTATGATCATGTGGTGCCGATGCTTCAGTCCGCCCCGCCGGTGGACCGTACCGTACCTTCCCGGGTGTCGGATAATGGAAAAACGATTCGGATTATTCCTCTTGATAAACGGGTTGAGGTCCCCGAGGAGTTTGTTCTTCCGAGCCAGTCAGTGGATGAGATCATCGACAAATTCGATGAGATTGCAGTGGGGTATTGTTTTTGCCGGCAGCGCCAGAAGGTACTCGGCAATCCCTGCGCCACCGATGCGCCGACGCTCAACTGTTTTACCTTCGGGAAGTCCGCCCGTCATACAGTTGCCCAGGGGTTCAGCCGCAGTGTCACCAAAGAAGAGGCTCGCCGGATCATGAGGGAAGCAGAGGAGGCAGGCCTGGTTCACAAGGCCTTTCATCCCGGTTCCAATGTCTCACGGCCCGAGACCAGCATCTGTAACTGCTGTAAGGACTGCTGCGATACCTTGAACCTCTGGCGGGACGGCGCATTTCCATTGATCAATTCCACCTATTACCTTTCGGTCATCGATCCGGATCTCTGCTCAGGATGCGGGATCTGTGCGGATCGATGCCCCACCGACGCGATCCGGATCAATGACGAGGGAACGGCCGAGCGCGATGAAAAGGCATGCTTCGGGTGCGGTATCTGCGCCCGTTTTTGCCCTGAGGAGGCCATATCGCTGCAAGAGGGGTTGCGAAAAGTGATGGTGCTTCCGCCCAGGCTCCGCCCTTCTGCCTGAGGTCCCACCTCTGCTGTCATGAGGCGATGCCGTTGAATCAGTCACGGCTGAAGGAGAGCCCCGGTCAAAAAAAAAGGCATTTCACCCCGATGGGATGAAATGCCTTTTCTCTGTCGGTAGATCTCGGATTAGACCACGGTTACATTGACAGCGGCAGGTCCTTTCTGACCCTGCTCTATGTCAAAGTTAACCCGGTCGCCCTCTTCAAGCGATTTGAACCCAGACGATTTGATCCCTGAGAAGTGAACAAATACATCCGGACCATCTTCCTGTTCGATGAAGCCAAAACCTTTTTTGTTATTGAACCATTTAACAGTTCCGGTAGCCATCGTGGCACCCTCCTTTCACAAGTTTTGTGGTTCTAAACTCGGGTTGCCACTTTGTTAAATGGATCTTCCCTTTAGAACACAACCTGCCCGCCAAAAAACTAAGAACGGACTTATTACAATTGCATACATGATACATCCGGCGTTTGATAAAAATCAAGCAAAATAAATTCTTTTTTTATGCCCGTCACCACAATTTTTCAACACAGATATTCACAGGCCGGAGGCCTTTGGCCGAGCCCCCAAAACAGCGGATTGCAATTGCTTCAGATGGTCAAGGCCGCTTCAAACCCTTCCCTCACCGCCTCGGTGATCTTTCTGGGGGCCTTGGCATCACCGATGGCGATCACCTGGATTCCCGATCCTTCAACCTCCCGGACCAGATCGTCGACGGCCCCGGCCCCGACCGCCAGGATAACGGTGTCGGCCGGGAGGACAGTCTCTTGGTCTTCTCTCTTCACCACGACCGAATCCTCCCTGATTTTGAGAAGGGTGGTTTTGGGATGGAGGGTGACGCCCATGAGCTTCAGGCTCTTGATGAGGGACCACCGGGCGGTGCGGCCCGCATTGTCGGCGAGGCGGGGGACCATATCGATGACGGTCACCTTTCTTCCGGGCGTGTGCAGGAGTTCAGCGGCAGTGTCCCGATCCTCGGCCGAGTGATGCATCAGAAAGGTAAAGGTCTCGGGGTCGGGGACACCCATTTCCGCCACGAAAAGGGCGGTTTCGCAGCCGGTGGCATTGCCTCCCACCACCACCACATCTTGTCCGATGTTCCAGGTCTTTTCAGCCAGGACATCCCAGGCGTCCACCACATGGGGGTTATCGATGCCCGGCACCTGGATGCGAACGGGTCTGGCGCCCGAGGCCACCACCAGGAGATCCGGCCTTTTCTCTTTTACCATTGCCGGTGTCAGGGGCGTATTGAGATGGACCGTGACGCCCGCATGGGCCATCCTTGCGGCCATACTGTCGATGAGCCGATGGAATTCCTGCTTACCAGGAGGTTTCATGGCCAGATTCACCTGTCCGCCCAGTTGGTTCTCCTTTTCATAGAGCATCACATGGTGACCCCTTTGGGCGGCAGTGAGTGCGAACTCCATGCCTGCCGGGCCCCCGCCGGCCACCATGATGGTTTTGGGCGAAGCCGTCTTTTCTATTTCAAATATTGTCTCGTTTCCGGCCCTCGGGTTGAGGATGCAGGTCACGGGCACGCCGGCGAATATGGAATCAAAACACCCCTGATTGCAGGCAATGCAGGGGATGATCTCATTAAACCGGCCCTCCCTGACCTTACGGGGAAGCTCCGGGTCGGCGATCAGGGGCCTTCCCCAGCAGATCATGTCGCAGGCCCCGGACCGGAGCGCCCGTTCTGCAACATAGGGATCGCCCAGCCGATTGGAGGCAAAGACCGGAACGGAGACACTGTTTTTGATGCCGCGGGAGAGATAGATAAAGGCCCCGGGGGGGACATTGGAGGTGAGCTGCGGTATCCGGGTCTCGTGCCAGCCGCCGGTCACGTTGACGGCATCAACCCCTGCCTTCTCAGCCTCTGCGGCAAATCGGGCCGACTCCCGGTTGGTATGACCGCCCTTCATAAAGTCGTTGCCGGCGATCCGGATCCCGATGGCCAGGTCCTGACCGACAGTCTCCCTCACCGCCTCAATGATCTCCAGGCCGAACCGCATCCGGTTCTCGATACCGCCCCCGTATTGGTCAGTGCGTTTATTGGTAACGGGGGAGAGAAATTCACTGATGAGATACCCGGTGCATGCCAGGATTTCTATGAAGTCAAATCCCGCTTCCACTGCCCGGCCCGCGGCCCGGACATAGGCCGTCCGCACGGTTTCGATGTCTTCCAGGGTCATCTCCCTCGGGGTCTCACGGGTCAGCGTGCTGGGGATAGGGGAAGGCGCTATGGGCTGCACTCCTGTCAGGGCGGAGAAGGTATAGCGGCCCATGTGAATGAGCTGGGTCGCGATCCGGACGTCTGTTTCCTGGTGCAGTTGATCGATAAACTTTCGCAAGGGCGCGATGTGGCTGTCGTCAAAGAGCCCGGGCATGAACGGTGCGCTCCCCACCCGGTCGATGGCCACCGGTCCGATGGTCAGAAGTCCCACGTCCCCCAGGGCCCGTTCCCGATAAAAGGCCCGATAGCGGTCATTAAAGGAATAATCGGTGCTGTAGGCGAGCCCCATGGAAGGCATGACGATCCGGTTCTTTATGGTGAGTTTGTTGATGGTAATCGGCTCGAAGAGTTTTTTGATCTCCATGGCTCCCCCTTAACAGGCTTGTTGATAGTCACAGCACATTGTTAAAAATTATTCAGTATTCAATATTCAATTTTCACTACCCCTCTCCCAGCCCGATAATGGCGATGCTGCACACATTCTGGGGTGGAAATCCACCCAGATTATGGGTCAGGCCATAACGGGGATTTGCGATCTGTCGATCCCCGGCCCTCCCCAGGAGCTGGAGGTACATCTCATACAGCATCCTGAGCCCTGAGGCCCCGATCGGATGGCCGAAGCACTTCAGCCCCCCGTCCACCTGTGCCGGAATCCGGCCGTCGCGGTTATAAAAACCCTCCAGTACATCCTCCCATGCCTTGCCCCTCTCAGAGATGTGGAGGTCCTCATAGGTGACCAGTTCGGTAATGGAGAAGCAGTCGTGCAGCTCCATCATGCTGATCTCTTCACGGGGATTGGTGATGCCGGCCTCCTTGTAGGCCCTGGTGCTGCATTGGTCCGTGGTCATGAAATGATCGCCGTCCCACTCGTCAAATCCCATCTCTTCGCCGTTGCTGAGGGCCAGCTGCAGGGCCTTGACCGTGACCGGGTTCTTGATCCCCATATCCCTGGCCTTTTCCACCGTAGTGACGATGGCGCAGGCCGACCCGTCGCTCACGCCGCAGCAGTCGAACAGGCCGAGGGGATGGGCAATGATCGGGGCGGCCATGACCTGGTCGATGGTGACGGCCTTGCGCAAATGGGCCTTGGGGTTGAGTACCCCGTTTTCGTGGCTCTTTACGGAAATCTGGGCCATGGCCCGCTTGAGATCCTGATCAGAGACATGATGTTTGGCCGCATAGGCCGTGGCCAGCAGGGCAAAGACCCCCGGTGCGGTCATGTTGGGATACCAGAGCCAGTTGAGGGATCCGAAATTGGAGCCGGGATTGGGGAGGCCCCCGTAGCCCGTGTCCTTGAGCTTTTCCACGCCCAGTGCCAGACAGATGTCATAGGCCCCGGATGCCACCGCATACACCGCCCCCCGAAAGGCCTCGGTGCCGCTGGCACAGTAATTTTCGGTCCGGGTGACCGGTATAAAGGGGAGTCTGAGGGTTGTGGAGAGGGGGAGGGCGCTCTTGCCCACGTTCACCTCTTCAAGGCAGGTGCCGAGCCAGGCGGCCTCGATCTCCGATGTCTCTATTCCGGCATCTTCCAGGCATTCTGTGAAGGCCTCCACCATCAGTTCCTCAGCGCCCATATCCCATCTTTCGCCGAAACGGGTGCAGCCCATGCCGATAATCGCCACCTTGTCTCTGATTCCTGTGGCCATAGCGAGTCCTCCTTAAAGTAAGTAACTAATAAGTGAATAAAGGTATAAGGCACGAGGCGCAAGGCGCAAGGTAAGAAATTGGAGTGACTTCTCTATCCTCTCTCAGCAATTCCATCATGTAAAGTGCCTAAAGTGATCTAACGTGCCTAAAATGCCTAAAGTTGAAAAGCAGAAAAGATCAAAAACCTGAAAGTGACCGGCATCCAGCATCCAGTATCCAGTAACCAGCCTCCGGCATCAAAACTTGAACAGCTTTTCAATGAGCTGCGACTTCATGAGGTCGCCTTCGATTTTGAGTTTCCCGCCGGTAAAGGCGCTCATGGCGTTCAGCTTCCCGGTGATCAGCTTTACGAAATCGTCATCCCCCATCTTGATGGTGGTTGTGGGGCCGGCGTGGGACCCTTCGGCCACCTCGCAGGTCCCGTCTTTTACGGTCACGTACCAGGAGCCGCCGCCGCTTCCTGAGATGTCGAACTGGAACACCACATCCACACCCGCGGCCTTGTCCGCCTGAAAGGCCCCGGGAAGTCCCTTAAAAATGTCTGCAACGGTCAGACCTTTGGGCTCTTGGGAAGCACTCGCCGCTGTCTTCTTGGGGCTGAAGGCATCCAGCATGGGACCGAATGCGGCCGTGGCATTGGGGAATTCTTCTGCCCCTGAAGGATCGTTAATCTCATCCCAGTGCCGGTGGATGTCTTCCAATGTGGGAACGGATTTCCCGTCGCCCACCAGGGTGCCTGCGGCCGTAACGATCACCGCCCGGTTGAAGTACCCCATTCCGGCATTGAAGATCATCCCCTGTTCATTACACCCGTGCGAGCAGAGGTAAAGAACCAGGGGGGCGACGAATTCGGGTTTGAGTTTCTCCAGGAAATCCGGGGGGAGGATATCCTCGGTGAGCCGGGTGGCCGCCACCGGGGCAATGGTGTTGATCTTTATGTTGTGCTTGTCCCCCTCCAGTTTGGCCGTGTTCATCAGGCCCAGGAGTCCCATCTTGGCCGATGAGTAGTTGGTCTGGCCGAAGTTGCCGTATAGCCCGGCGGCCGAAGTGGTCAGGATGATCCGGCCGTACCGGTTTTCCCGCATCCGGATAAAGGCGGGCCGGGTCACATGGTAGGCCCCGTTGAGGTGGACGTCCATGACCGCCCGCCAGTTTTCCGGCGTCATCTTGACCAGGGTCTTGTCCCGCAGGATCCCGGCGTTGTTGATCAGGATATCGATCCGTCCGAAGGCGTTAACGGCCGCATCCACAATGGCCTGGCCCCCTTCGGGAGTGGCTACCGAGTCGTAGCTGGCAACGGCCTCGCCCCCGGCCCCTCGAATCTCTTCCACCACCCTGTCGGCGGCAGATGAAGATCCTTCACCTGAACCGTCCCGGGCGCCGCCCAGGTCGTTCACCACCACCTTGGCCCCCCGTTTGGCCAGTTCAAGGGCATATACCCTTCCCAGACCCGCCCCGGCCCCGGTCACCACCGCCACCTGGTCGTCAAAACGGATGGCTTCCACCGTCTTAGTTCCTTCTTCTTTGGCTTCCGGGACGGGCACCGCCTTCCAGAAATAGCCGCTGAAGCCGCGCCCCCGGTCTGTATAGCGCCGCCTGAAGGACATGTCCACCTGTTGCCCGACACGGAGATCCGAGAGCTCGCAGTCGCTGAAATCCGCCATGAGCCGGCCGCCCCCCTCGAACTGGACCATGCCGTAAATGGCCGGGGGGTCCACCGATACCGCCAGGAGATCGCCGGTGAAACTCTTGATACGGGCGGGCACGCTTGAAAACTCATAGGGTTCCTGGGTATGGACCGCGTGGCATTTTGGATTGACGCAGATGTCCATCCTCGGAAACTGCGGGGTGCCGCATCGGGTGCATTTTCCTCCCACCAGGCCGGTGACCATGTCCCGTTTGCGCCACAGGACCGTCATGGCGGTCTGGGTGGGGGCTTCCGCCCGGATCCCCATCTCCGTCTGAATCAGGTCCCTGAACTTGAGGTACTTGGCATAATTATCGGTCCGCTTTTTGCCGGCAAGGGATCCCTTGATCCCCTTTCGCGCCGGAAGCTTGAGGATCTCGTCCGTCACCCGAAAGTAGAGGGCGTCGCACCCCTGGCCGAAGCCGGCCAACAGAATGCGGTCCCCGGGCCGGGCCTCCTCCAGGGCATTCACAAACATCACCAGTGGATGGGCCGCACCGGTTTCGCCGCACACCTCGTGAAGATTGTCCATGACCTTTTCAGGGGCGGCCCCCAGTTTCCTGGCGATATTGCGGTGCTCTGCCTTGAAAAAGCAGGGAAAGACCAGCTTGTCCACATCTTCCATGGTAATGGAAAGCTTCTCGAACAGCCCGGTGACGGCCTCGGGGATGATGGTGGAATATCCCAGGTCCCGGACCCACCGTTCTTCCCACATATAGTCGTAGGGGTGGTCCGTGCCCCGGTAATGGTCCACGAAATCGTGGGTGACCGTATGGGAACCGAGGTGCTCTGCGATGACGCCGGTGTCTCCCACCAGGAGCGAGGCGGCCCCGTCGCCGAACCACATCTCATAGAAATAGGCGGCCTTGGTGAGTCGCTTGTCCGTCGCCGTCACCAGCACACCCTTTCTGTCGCCGCTCTTGACCGCTGAGAGGGCCTCCACCAGTCCGGTGGTCCCGGCCCTCAGACAGGATGTGACATCGGCTGCATGGACCTTTTCGGTGAGGTTAAGGGCGGTCTGGACAATCCCGGCATTGAGCCTGTCGGAAAAGGGGAGGGTCGTCGAACATAAAAACAGACCATCCACTCCGGATTTATCCTGCCCGGAAAGGCAGTCTTTGGATGCTGCCACGGCCATGGTGAGGGCATCCTCGTCCCAGTTGCAGAAAGATCGCTCCCCCTGAGCCACCATGACGATGGCCGGCGCAAACCAACCCATTGTCTGATAGATACTCATCCGGTCGAGCCGGAACCTGGGGATATAGCCGCCGTATGATGTGATGCCGATCATGGAAGGTCCTCCTTTAAAATAGGCGCAAGGCACAAGGCGTTAGGCGGAAGATTAAAAAAATCATGGCGACCACCTATGCTTTGCTGCCCGGCAATTCTCGAATTCCTAAATGTCTCAATCCCTCAATCTTTAGAACTTGAACAGCTTTTCAATGAGCTGCGATTTCATGAGGTCGCCTTCGATTTTGAGTTTCCCGCCGGTAAAGGCGCTCATGGCGTTCAGCTTTCCGGTGATCAGATTCACGAAATCATCGTCCGCCATCTTGATGGTGGTGGTGGGACTGGCATGGGACCCTTCGGCCACCTCACAGGTCCCGTCTTTTATGGTCGCATGCCAGGAGCCGCCACCACCCCCTGAGATGTCAAACTGGAACACCACATCCACGCCTGCGGCCTTGTCTGCCTGAAAGGCATTGGGAAGGCCCTCAAAAATGCCTGCAACGGTCAGCCCCTTAGGTTCTTGGGAAGCATCCGTCTCCTTCTTCTTGGGGCTGAAGGCATCCAGGAGGGGGCCGAAGGCTGCCGTGGCATTGGGAAATTCCTCTGCGCCGGTGAGGGATTTGATCTTGTCCATATCCGCGGCAACGGCCTCAGGAGAAGGAATTTCTCCTTCCTTGCCGATGACCGTCCCCGGACCGGTGACGATGGCGACCCGGTTGAAATATCCCATGCCTGCGTTGTAGACGGCGCCGTTTACCGGACAGCGGTCGGAGGAAAGATAGAGGACCAGGGGGGCGACGAATTCGGGTTTGAGTTTCTCCAGGAGATCCGGGGGGAGGATATCCTCGGTGAGCCGGGTGGCCGCCACCGGGGCAATGGTGTTGATCTTTATATTGTGCTTGTCCCCCTCCAGTTTGGCCGTGTTCATCAGGCCCAGGAGTCCCATCTTGGCCGATGAGTAGTTGGTCTGGCCGAAATTTCCGTATAGCCCGGCGGCGGATGTGGTCAGGATGATCCGGCCGTAGCGGTTTTCCCGCATTCGGATAAAGGCGGGCCGGGTCACATGGTAGGCCCCGTTGAGGTGGACGTCCATGACCGCCTGCCAGTTCTCCGGCGTCATCTTGACCAGGGTCTTGTCCCGCAGGATCCCGGCGTTGTTGATCAGGATATCGATCCGGCCGAAGGCGTTAACGGCCGCATCCACAATGGCCTGGCCCTCTTCGGGAGTGGCCACCGAGTCGTAGTTGGCAACGGCCTCGCCCCCGGCCCCTCGAATCTCTTCCACCACCCTGTCGGCGGCCGATGAAGATCCTTCACCCGAACCATCCCGGGCGCCGCCCAGGTCGTTCACCACCACCTTGGCCCCCCGTTTGGCCAGTTCAAGGGCATATACCCTTCCCAGGCCCGCCCCGGCCCCGGTCACCACCGCCACCTGGTCGTCAAAGCGGATACCCCCCCGGGTCTTTCGCAGGGCCATCTCTTCAGGGCTGATCCATTCCACAATGCCCTGGTCGATGACCACCTCTCCGGTTTCAGCATTGAGGGTTTGAAAGACGGCCTTTCCCTCGTCTATCTTCCAGATCCGGGTCTTCATGGGAACGCCCGGATAAAGGGTTTTGGAAAACCTGACATGAAACCGGGTCATCCGCTCCGGCTCTCCCGGAAAGAGGTGCTTAATGACCGCGCGGCAGGCGAATCCGTGGGTGCAGAGCCCGTGCATGATCGGCTTTTCAAAGCCGCTGGCCCTGGCGAACTCCGGGTCCACATGGAGCTGGAAGATATCGCCGGAGAGCCGGTAGAGGAGCGGCTGATCCGGAGTGGGCCGGGCCAGCTCCTCAAAATCAGGGTCGCGGTCCGGGAGTTCAAATACGGTGCCGGGGCCCGGTTCGCCGCCGAAGCCGCCGTCTTTTCTGCAGAAGATGGTAAATATATTGGTAAAGAGCTTGCTGCCGTTGGAATGATAGGTGTCGGCCTCTGCGACCACCAGGGCCCCTTTGCCGGGGCCCTTGTCGTACATGTTCGTGATGACGCCTTCGGTGGTAAGGGTCCCCTCGGTGGGGATGGGATTGTGAAAGATGATATCCTGCTGGCCGTGGAGGATCCCTGAAAGATCTGCATTGGAACTCATCCCCACCTCGGCCAGAAACTCAAACACGCTGGCAATGGAAAAACTGGGGATCACCTTCAGTTGATGTTCGTAGCAGTACTCCAATTCATCGAACCCGGCGCCGACACCGAGGGCGTAGAGCACAACGTTTTTCCAGTTATAGTCCTTGCTCACCGGGCCGATCTTCTTGCCGATGGCATCCAAGTTGAGGGCCATCCTGTCACCTCCTTGATGTTGAGTTGGGTTGATTCCAGCATCAGTTCATATCGCCGCAAAAAACGGCATTCCAATCTCTCCAGTATACCCCCGTCCGTCAGTTTGTAAATGCAGGGATGAGCATGAACTTGAGGGTCTCTTTTGAGCGGTCGATATATTCCTCTCTTTTGAGTTGGAGCATTTCCCGAAAGAAATCCTCACCCGAAATGAAATTATAAATCGCATTCATCATGGCCAGAACCTTCATGGAGGCCCCGGTGGGGACAGGATCGTGCGCTCTGCAGAGGTTCATGGACCTGGCCACATCCGATATGACATCCGGGACATGAAAGTCCAGGTTGGGTTCCTTGCGGGTTTTTCGGAAATATTGAAACAGGATCAGATTGGAGATCTCGGGGCATTCAAAGAGAAAATCGGTGACCTTGTCGATGGCAATCTCCATCCTTCTGGCCAGCGGCAGGCCGTGAATGACCTTTTCCACCTGGGCCAGATGGTTCCGGAGGTCGGTGTTGATGTCCAGGATCACCGACTCGTACAGATCGCCTTTTTCGCCCCAGTGGTAATACAGCGTGGAGATATCGATCCCCACCTCCTGGGCGATCATCCGGGTGGTGGTCCCGTGATATCCGTACTCGCCGAACATCCGCCGGGCCACTTTCAGTATCCTGGCCTTCATGGAATCCGGGTCTTTGCGGGCCTTCTCTAAGGGTGTGACCATCGGTTTGTTCCAATTCATGTTTCCATCATTTGATGGAACCCTATGCAAGGATCGGAAAAATGTCAAGAAAAAAATATTGGAATTTGACCATGATGAAATCCTAGCTGGTGCGATGCCCCCCATATCTTGCCGAAAGATATTATCTTGACGCATACCCAGGGTTTCTCTATAGTCCGACCTTCTCAAAAAAAATCGCAAACAGGAGGATAGTGAAGTGAAATGCATTGACTTTGGAAGACGATTCGGCCTGAAGGTCTGTATGGGTCTTGTCCTGGCGGTTTTTGCGGTTGGGCAGCCTGTATTGGCAAATGATGATGTGGAAAACAGCAAGGATCATCCTTTGTTTTCGCGCATGAAGAACTTTTACATTGATAATTACGAGCACAACTTCGACCTGGTTGAATTTACAATTACGGCGGGTGATGACGAAAAAGAAATGGCCGTCGAGGGCCAGACCACAAGGATCAGCTATTGGATCAAGGACGATGCGTCCCCGCCGTCGGCGTATCAGATCGTGAAGAACCATGTGAGCGCCGGGCAACAGATCGGAGCGAAGGTTGTTGAAAAAGGTCGGGAAAAGGCGGTCATGCACCTGATCAAAGATGGACGGGAAACCTGGATTGTCGTGCAGGTTCATAATGGCGGAGAATCCTATCTGCTGACCGTGGTCCAGTCCGGCGACATGAAGCAGGAGGTGAAGGCCGGGGAGCTTCTTGAAGCACTGGATAAGGATGGACACGTCGCGGTGTACATCAACTTTGCTTCCAATAGCGCAGTCTTGGATGAATCAGCATCCCCCGTTATTAGGGAAATTGTCGGAATGTTGAAAGAAAATCCCGATCTCAGAGTAAAGGTTGAGGGTCATACCGACTCCACAGGTGATGCCGAGGCCAATCGCAGGCTCTCCCGGGACAGGGCTGAGGCGGTGGTGGGTGCATTAACCGGGGCGGGGATCGCAAAAGAGAGGCTTATGGCCGCCGGTCATGGGGCCTCGCGTCCTGTTGCGGACAACGCCACCGAAGCGGGAAGGGCCAAGAACCGCCGGGTTGAACTGGTAAAAATCTGACCCCTAATTGGCCTCAATTGAAAGTTGAAAACCATCGCATTCCAGCCGGTCGCTTTCCGGATGGCCCTCGGAAATGTGCGGATGAATTTTAAGCTCTTTTCGGAATTCATGGAAGATGAAAAATCAGAAATCCCGAGCTCAAAAATGGGAGTTGGGAAGGGGAGCCGTGCCTATGGGGAATGTGGAATAGAATATTCCCCCTTGGCCGGATGTTTTCTCTGAATATCCTGAATCTGCAAAGATCCGCTTTTTCTTTTTGCAATCTTTGCCGGATATCGATACCATTCATAAGGAGCCATTGTAGTTATCCTCTCTACCCACATTGTCATCCAAGAAAGGAGGTCCACATGTTGCCTTTGAAAAAAATTCTGTGTCCTACGGATTTCAGCGATCCATCCTTTGAGGCGTTGAACGTGGCCATTGAACTGGCCGTGCACTTTTCCTCAGAACTGATCGTCATCCATGTTGTTGCACCGATTCCCATTATTGCAACGGAGTACACCAGCCCGGCAGCCTTCAATGTCCAGGAGTATCAGCAGGCAATGGAGGTATCGGCGAGGAAGTCAATGGAGGAGCAAATTGAAAAGCGGATACCTGAAGGGGTTTTGGTTCGAAGGATATTGCCTCTAGGCGATCCTGCCAATCAGATTGTGCATACGGCCGAGGATGAAGAGGTGGACCTCATCGTCATCGCTACCCGGGGGCAGACGGGAATAAAACGCCTTGTCTTCGGTTCGGTCGCGGAAAAGGTCGTTCGGCTTGCCACCCGGCCTGTTCTCACCATTCGGGATCGGCATTCGTGACATGGAAAAGCGGGGGAAACCTGAATTCTGCAGCCAAACGTCCCGCATGTAGGGAAAGGAGGTGGTAACCGGTGAAAACAGCGAAGCTGGTGTCGCTTCTGGTGCTGGCCATGGCACTGGTGGTGGTCATTTTTCAGAACACGTCGCCTGTCCAGATACGTTTTCTTTGGCTGAGCGGGGGGGTGCCCATAGTCCTGCTCCTGTTAATGACCGCAGTGGGAGGATTCGTCATGGGACTCATCGTTGCAATGCTCATAAAGGGCGGCGCTAATTCAAAAAATAGCCGACTTGTAAAAAGGAGACAGAAATGACGGTTGCATTGCCCGATCTTCCTTATAAGAAGGATGCCCTTGAACCGCATATCAGCGTAAGGACCTTGGATTTCCACCATGGAAAGCATCATAACACCTATGTCACCAATTTGAATAAACTCCTTGAAGGAACCGATTTGATGGGCGAGACTCTCGAAACCATCATACGGAAAACAGCCGGCAGCCCCGAGCAAGCCGGCATTTTCAATAATGCGGCGCAGGTCTGGAACCACACCTTTTACTGGCAATCCATGAAACCCGAAGGGGGCGGCGAACCTGCAGGACCCTTAGGGGAAAAGATCACCTCCGATTTCGGAAGTTACCATGCCTTTGTTCAGAAGTTCAAGGATGCCGCGCTGACTCAGTTCGGCAGCGGGTGGGCATGGCTTATATTGAAAGAGGGTAAGCTGGAGGTTATGAAGACAGCAAACGCGGATACCCCCGTTGCCCGTGGCCTGAGGCCTCTGTTGACGGCGGATGTGTGGGAACATGCCTACTATCTCGACTATCAAAACAGGCGCGGCGACTATCTCGATGCGTTTATCAACAGCCTCGTCAATTGGGATTTCGTCGCGTCCAATCTGGCATAGAGGACTGGGGGACTTTGGGCGGAGAGGCCCAGGGTTACCCAATAGGATCACAAACTCTAGCTTGGAGGAGAGAAATGACATCGTTGCCGTACAATATACGCCCCAACCTTGCAGGAGATTTTCCCAAAATTGATTCTACCTCATTGATTGATCCTTCGGCCCAGATCATCGGTCATGTCGAGATTAAGAGGGACGTGTTTGTGGGGCCGTTGACCGTTATCCGGGCTGATCAACGCGGACCGGACGGGAAAGTCGCACCCATTGTCGTCGATGAGGAGGTCAACATCCAGGATGGCGTCATTATCCACAACGATGCAGGCGCCTCGGTAATCATCGGACCCAAGACTTCCGTAGCCCACGGCGTGACCATCCATGGGCCGTGCATCATTGGACGAGAGTGCTTTCTGTCCCTGCGCTCCTGTCTCTACAAGGTCACCCTCGAGGATCACGTGTGGCTGGGGATGGGCGCCATTGCCAAACTGGTGACACTCCCCTCCTTTACCAGAGTGCCCGCCGGTAGCGTTATCCGCGAGAGGCCCGAGGTGCTGTCGCTTCGGCTGGTTTCAGAAGAGGAACGGGAATATATGGAGTCGGTCTGGGCAGCCAATTCGCGTTTGCGCATGGATTATCTGGAGCTGAGAAAGAAAGCGGAAACGATCCGATCGTTTGCGGAGGAAAAGGGGGACAGGAGAAGATCATCCCCGGAAGAATCATAAGAGTGATCGCAACGCCGTACACCTCATCGAGCCGGTGCGCATAGGCCTGTCAACCATTTCAGAACATCCAGCCGGGTCTGGAACTTGCGTCCGTGTAGGACTGCCCCTGTTCTTTGTTGCTTGTGCCGGATGGGATATGAAACACCCGGAATTTTATTGAAAAAGTCTTTGGCAAGAAGCCAAATCGTGTGTCAATGGATTTTTGGGCAGCCTGTATCCCCGGCGAAATGAAAATTGTTGACATGGGTATTTTTTAGCTCTTGACATCGAATGTCCTTTTGCATAGGATTTCACTTGAAAATCTTTTGGTTTTCTGAAAATACAGCCAAAGGGCTGACAGGAGAATGAGGACGATGACCCGGAAACCGAGGCGCGCTTACCCTGCAATAGCTATCACCGCCGCTGCGGCAGCTTCTGCCCGGTGGCCCGCGGTCCTGGTCGGGGAATTCATTCCTTAAATGAAACATCGATGATTCAGGGGCCGCGGGCAATGCCTGCGGCCTTTTTTTTGAGGCTGCACTTCGAGGCGGCCTTTTTTTGTGACGGGTCATGGGGGGCATGCCTGGAGCACATCTGGCTGAAAGGCTGTATGAATTTAATGGTCGCAGCCTTTTAAAAGAGTTCCCTCCCGGGCGCCACAGGTTCAGAGGCTTAAGCATTTTCAATTTTATGTTTGCGGCGATGCCGCTTCAGGATAGACGGACAGATGGAATGGAAAGGACAGGTAAATCATGAGAACGGAAATCGTCCATATCGGTGCGGGAGAACTCAATTACGAAATCCGAAATATTATCCGGGTCGTTGATAAGCTGAAGGCCCTGGGCGCGGAAATCAACCTGGAAAATATCGGTGATCCGGTGGCCAAGGGAGAGGAGGTCCCGGTATGGATCAAAAAAATCGTATCCGATATCAGTATGGAGGACTGTGCCTACAGCTATTGTCCCAGTCAGGGTATCCTGGAAACGCGGGAATATCTCGCGGAGAGGAACAACCGCCTGGGAGGCGCCGCAATAACCGCGGATGATATCATTTTTTTTAACGGGCTCGGGGATGCCATCACCAAGGTCTACGGGTTTCTAAGACGGACCGCCCGAATCATTACGCCGTCACCCACCTATACCACCCATTCATCGTCCGAGGCCGCCCATGCGGGTGTCTCTCCGGTAACCTATCCCCTGGATCCCCATCATCACTGGTATCCGGATACAGTGGAGCTGCGGAAGCGTGTGAAATACAACCCGGCCGTGGCCGGTATTTTGCTGATCAATCCGGACAATCCCACAGGGGCGGTGTACCCGGAAGAGGTCCTCAGGGAGATCGTGCAGATCGCGAAGGATTACGATCTCTTTATCATCGCCGATGAGATCTATCAAAACCTGGTGTTTGAGGGAACCCGGACGCGCACCCTTTCCGAAGTGATCGGAGGGGTGCCCGGGATTGCCATGAAAGGAATTTCAAAGGAATTGCCGTGGCCGGGTTCCCGGTGCGGCTGGATTGAGATATACAACCGGGAAAGGGACCCGGATTTCAATACCTACACGCAGAGCATTCTCAATTCAAAGATGGTGGAAGTCTGTTCCACCACGCTTCCGCAGAAGGTCATTCCTCTGATCTTCGAACACCCTGAACTCGAAGCGTATGTGGGAAAACGGAGGGCGCGCTACAAGCGGATGTCGCAGACCGCCCATAACATACTGAAAGAGATCCCTTCCATTCTGATCAACCGGACGAACGGGGCGTTTTATATGAGTGTGCTTTTCAGGGAAGGCGTCCTTACCCAGAGCCAGACCTTGCCCATTGAAAACCATCAGATCCGGGCACTCATTGAGTCGTTGCTTCAGTCGAACGGGAACATCTCCCTCGACAAGCGCTTTGTGTACTACCTTCTTGCGGCCACGGGGGTGTGCGTGGTCCCCCTCTCCTCATTTAATACGAATCTGCAGGGCTTCAGGTTTACGCTGCTCGATCCGGATGAAGACTCTTTCCTTTGCATGGTGAACACCCTGGCAGAGGGTGTGAAGGCATATGTATAGCTTCATCAAAACCGCATCATCTGAAATTGTCTTTTACAGGGGTTGTTGTAGGCGATTCGCCAGGTGCCGTTGTTGACGTCAAAGAGGGTGCTCCCCAGGGTTTGACCGGCTTCCTCTGTTTGAGCATGGACACAGGGCGAATCCGGCCAATGATCGTGGCTGGAGAGAAATTGCGTCAGCAGGTCCCCATAGAGATCGCCCAGCCGGGCTGCATACCCATCCGTCAAACCGGTCAACACCTCGAGGCGCGAGTGGGAATTGGCGTCCTGCACGGAAAAGTTCTCCATGCCAGGCTGGGAGAAATGGTTGGTGTGGGCGACCGTCCATTCCCAATTCCTTGTCAAAGCATTCATTCGGTTTCCCTCCCGATCGCCGGCTTCAGAAGCAAGGTGAGGAGGAGGCTGGCAACGGCCAGCCCCACCAGGATCAGAAAGATGAGCTGGTAGCTGCGGGTCACATCGAATATCAGGCCGGCCAGCACCGGTCCGGCGGCCCCGCCCACGGTTCCGGTGAAGGCCACGATGCCGAAAAAGGCGCCGTGGGAACGAAGACCGAAGAACTCGGCCACAATGGGCGACATGAGGGTAAAAATACCGCCATGGGCAATGCCGTAGATGGCGGCAAAAAGATAAAGCATCCATATTTGCCGGGCCGTACACAGCCACAGCAAACTGGCGATCAGGAGAATAAGACAGCCTATCAGACATTTCCTGTTGCCGATTCTGTCGATAGCCATGCCGACGCACAGGCGGCCGGCCATGCTGACGCCGCCGATGGTGGATAGGATTCCGGCGGCCTTCAGTGTGTCTATCCCGATGTCGGTGGCATGGGCCACGATGTGCACCAGGATGGTGAGCATGCAGAACGCGGCCAGCAGATTGATGGTGCAGATCATCCAGAACTGCGGATTGCGGAGGGCCTGCTGAAGGGTGAGGCCGCTGTCGGAACCGGGGCGATCCCCTGCGGCGGCGTTCATCCGCCCGTCGGGAACCTGTCCCATCTGGCCGGGGTCTCGGCGCAGTAACTGCCCGGCCCCCATGAGACAAAGGATTGCGATGATGCCGATAACTACAGAAGCGGTCCGCCAACCCAACGCCATGATGAGGAGGCCCGCCAGAAAGGGCATCATCATCTGCCCGGCGCCGGTGCCCGCCTTGACGAGCCCGGTCATCATCCCCCTGCGCAAGAGAAACCACCTTGCCGTGGTGGTCAGGGGGATGACATCCACTGCGCTCAGGCCGATTCCCCCCACTAGTCCGTAGAAGAGATAGAGTTGCCAGACCGCGTCTATCCGGGACAAAAGGAGATAGCTGCAGCCAAAGAAAAGGGCGCTGACCGTCATGAGCACCCGGGGCCCGAACCTGTCATTCAGGTTCCCCACCAGGATGCCCAGGAAGCCCATCAAAAGAAAGGCCATGGACGAGGCCCCGGATAAGGTGGCCCGGGACCAGCCGAATTCGTTCAGCAGCGGCTTGAAAAAGACGCCGTAGGCAATATAACTGCCTATGCCGATGCCTTGCACGAGGAAGCAGGCCATGACGATGATGTAACCGTAAAAAAACCCTGGTTCCTTTTGTTTGTTGCTCGGTTGCGGCAAAATGCGTGATCGCTCCTGACTCTGAAATTACGCCGCCGCGTTCAGCAGCGAACCGGGAAGGGTGCTATTGCTCCGGAGTGTTTCAATATTCCGATCCAAATTGAATCTGTTTAAGTACTGTTTGCCGCCGTTGCTGAGGCGTTGTGAGATCAGCCGCTATGCGGATGGAGGCGTTACTATTTGACGATCTTCAACATCTCTTTAAATTCAACTGTCCCGGCACGCTTCAGTATCTGGAAGATGATGGTCTCGGCAGAGGTGATAACTGCCCCGGCCTCTCGCATGAGGGAGAGGCCGACCTCCCGGTTAGCCACGGTTCGGGAATCCACGGCGAGATGGGGGACATGGACCGCGTATCCCTTTTCGAGGAGAGAGATGCAGGTCTGAAATACGCAGATGTGGGTTTCAACGCCTGTCAGGATGATGTTATGGAGGGCCTTTTCCTGCAAGCGGGTGTTGAAGAGGTCCACGTTGCAGCAGTCGAAATCGAGTTTTTCAATGGGACTGTATTCAGGGAGGACTGCCCTGACTGCAGGGATGGTAGGACCTAAAAATTTGGGATTCTGTTCAGTCAGGATGACGGGCAGATGGAATACCCGGGACAGGTGCAGGAGCTTGACCATCCTGTCGCTGACCCTGTCAGGGTCGGCCATGACCTGCATGAGCTTTTCCTGGGCATCGACGATAACGAGACCGGTGTTTTCTTCGGTGAGCAACGATATTTTCATAATGGTACGGGATTTTAGGTCAGGGGCTGTGCATTGTCAAGGTGAAGATGCGGGGCTTCCTTCATGCCTTCTGACACAAAAAACAAGAAAAGCTGGCCATCCTTCCACTGCACGCTTAGCCTTTCGTCATTCCGGCACGATTCCAGCCGGAATCCAGAAATGCGGCGGACTGGATTCCGGCTAAGGGCATGCCGGAATGACGGGACAGCACACAGCCGTTCTGGTTGCGGGTATCCGCTTTAGATAAGCGATCGATTCTGCTATTATGAAAACCGGATGCAAAGATGGAGGATAAACCGAAATTGGAAGGCCTGTATTGATGGGAATGGAAAGACATATTGTCAAGGCGATCGCGGAGGCCGGTCCTTTGACCGGGGCTGAGCTGCTGGAGATCTTTACGGAAGACATGTTTCGCTTGTGGCAAAACTGCATGCGTTCCCCGGATCTCTTCATCCGGACCATAGGTCCCCGGTACCTGCGTCTGGACCGGAGGATTGAAGGATTTGCACGGCTCTCCCCTTCCATTCTCAGGGAATTTCTGACCTATTCGGTGATCGGGCTTGCAGGGGAGCCGGATGCGGTCTTACAGAAGATAAACGAGATCCGGTCGCACATCGAGGCCGTAACCCGGTCCAAGTCCGAACTGGCCTACGAGATCATATCAGCTGCCGTGGAGCGGTTTGAGGTGATCGGGCTGGTGCGTAAACAGGCAGCGGTCATGATCGCGGGGGATATCGTCTACAACATGGCCCATGATGTCCCCCGGCCTGAAAGGAGCACTGGGAGACTGGTTAAGGGATCGGATATGGATATCGTTATCGTGGTGGATGACCAATTCCCGAAGCGCCTGATCCCCAGATTGGATGAGGCTGTTTATGAGGAAAAACAGCGAATCCTGATGACGCCCCATCTCAGAGAAGAGATCGACTATATTGTCAAGGATATGGACCGGGTAAGGGAGCAGGTGCGCTTTGACACCTTCAGGCATATGGTGGCATGCAAGATCCTTCAGGAAGGGACCTTGCTCTATGGGAGTGAGGACCTATTTTGCACCATTAAGGGAATGCTGAAGGAGACAGGGGTGACGGCCAGGATCATGGCACTGGAAGACCAGGCCAGGGACTTTAGAGATAAGGCTGAAAGAGATCTGCTTTCCAGGGACTCTGAAGAAATCAGGCGGGACTGCCGGGACCTCTTCTATCCGACAGAGGAGTCGGAGGAGTTTGAATGACAGCCCCCTTCTGTTGCCGGGAGCTTAGCCAGCCAGATCCATGTCGCGGTGCTTGAGCGTGACTTCTCGCCTTTCTTCCTTCAGGGATTCGAAGAATTTCTGTGCGATGGTCACGGATCGGTGCCGCCCCCCGGTGCAGCCCACTGCAATGGTCAGATAGGATTTGCCCTCCCTCTCATACATCGGAAGGAGGTAATCGAGCAGTCTCAGATATTTCTCAAGAAATACCTGGGTCTCCATCCATCTGAGAACGAACTGCTGCACCCGTTCATCGGTTCCATCCAGTTTCTTCAGCTCGGGGATAAAGTAGGGGTTGGGAATAAACCGCACATCGATCATCAGATCCGCCTCAAGGGGGACACCGTACTTGAACCCGAAGGAGAGGATGGAGATGCGCATCCGTTCCGTCTTAACTCCCTGGAGCGCATGTTGAATAACGGCGTCTTTGAGCTGGTGAACCGTCAGTCTCGATGTATCGATGATCCTGTCGGCCATCTCTTTGAGCCCCTTCAACTGTTCCTTTTCAGATCGGATCCTGTCGATCAGTCCGGTGCCGTCCGCAACCGGGTGCTGCCTGCGGGTCTCGCTGTATCGCTTCAACAGGACCTCTTCCGAACACTCCAGGAAGATGACGATGAAGTGATAGCCCTCTTTTCGCAGGGCATGAAAGACCTCCTGGTAGTTTTTGACAAATTCCTTCTGTCTGAGATCCATGCCAAAGGCAAGCTTCTGGATCTCCGAGACCCCCACTGAACGGAGTTCCATGAATTTGGGGAGGAGGAGGACCGGCATGTTGTCCACGCAGAAATAGCCCTCGTCCTCGAGCGCGCGAATGGCCACGCTTTTTCCGGAACCGGACAGGCCCGTGATGATGACGATGTTGATATTTTTCATGGGAAGGAGTTTCGCAGCTTTGCCTCCTCATGTCAAACAGGATTTGTTTGGGTTGGCAGTTCTCTTTTTGCCTTCCGTGATGATATGATAAAGGCACCTGTGTGCGATGATGTTGTCAGACCCCGAGAAATCGCATTACGGCGACACTGCGAACGGGACACCCCCAGCATTCCATCGCAAAACGAGACTTGCTGATCGAGCCAATTAACCCTTGACAAGAGATTGAACTCCCTATATAAAGCAGGACCGAGTCAGTAACACAACGGGGTGTTGCTCAAGGAGACGATGGAGTCCACAAACTACAAGGGTGTCGTAGTGTGTGGATTTTTTGTTTGTACCAAGAAAACGGTGACCTTGTTCGGAGGAAGTATTGGAACCTACGTCTGAAAACCAGGAGAGGATTGTCCGATTGATCAATAAGGGGGTGGAGATCCGCAATCCCCTGACCATTGATATCGGGGAGGACGTTGAGATCGACCGGATCTCCGGAAACGGGGTCCGGATTTATCCGGGATGCCGCATTTACGGCAGGGAGACCGTTATTGCAGGCGGGGCCTGTCTCGGGCGGGAAGGGCCTGTGACCATCGAGGACTGCCAGATCGGCCCCAAGGTTGAATTGAAGGCCGGGTACTTTAAACAGGCGGCTTTTCTGGAAATGGCCAATATGGGATCGGGGGCCCACGTTCGGGAGGGGTGCATTCTGGAAGAAGAGGCCAACGGGGCCCACTGCGTGGGTCTGAAACAGACCATCCTCTTCCCTTTTGTCACCCTGGGAAGCCTCATCAACTTCTGCGACTGCTTCATGGCCGGGGGCACGAGCCGGAAAGACCACAGCGAGGTGGGGAGTTCTTATATCCATTTCAATTTCACACCCAGCGGCGACAAGACCACCGCATCCCTGATCGGCGATGTCCCTCGGGGCGTCATGCTCAACCAGCCGCCCATCTTCTTGGGGGGCCAGGGGGGGATGGTGGGCCCGCTGCGCCTGAATTACGGCAATGTCATCGCTGCGGGCGCGATCCTGCGCAAGGATGTCCCGGAGTGCGGCAAACTGATCATTACCAAGACCCACCGCGCCGGCCTCTTTCCCTTTGTACCGGACCTTTATTCAGGCCTCCCGCGCATCCTGGAAAACAATATCCGCTACCTGGCCAATCTGGCCGCCCTGGAGCAGTGGTATATCCATGTGCGGCAGCCCTTTTTCCACACCCAGGAACTGGGGAACCTGATCTACCAGGGAGCGCTGGACAAGTTGGCATTGGCCAAAAAGGAGCGGATCAAACGGCTCCGGGTCATGACGGACAAGATCGAAGCATCCCTTGAAAGACATGGGGATCAGGCCGATGCCGGGGCCGGCAAACGGGAACTCTGCGATGCCGTTGAAGAGATCGCCGAATTGTTTTCAGGGGAACTCGCAGGGAAGACCGGCCTGCATGCAAGGGACGCCTTCTTGGAGGCATTCACGGTTCATCAGAAAGAGTGTGGCGGGACCTATGTGGAGACGGTGCAGAGCCTGCCCGGGGGTGTATCCGAAAAGGGGACGGCATGGCTCCAGGAGACCGTGGATGCCATCTCCCGCAGGGCCGCCGCACTGGTGCCGTCTCTGGGTCTATTCAAAGATCTGACCCGTGAGGCAAGGTGAAGAAGAGTGTGGCGTTGAAAGTTAAGATCCGAATTTTTCATGATCACCTTTAGGCACTTCAAATTTGTAACTCCAAATCGTTACTCCAGACTTGGAAGACCGGCAACGGGCAGCGAGTAGGGAAGGCGCAAGGCCTCGGGGTCATCCGGTATCAAGTATCAAACAACCAATATCAAGTATCCAGCATCAAGGATCCAGTAACCAGTATCCAGTATCCAGCAACGAGGAGGTAAATCAATGGGAAAACTATTCGGCACCGACGGAATCCGGGGAGAGGCCAACCGTTACCCGATGGATGCCATGACGGCCTTTTCCGTGGGCCAGGCCGTGACCCACCTGTTCAGAAACGGCGACCACCGGACCCGGATCATTATCGGGAAGGACACCCGCATCTCCGGCTACATGCTGGAAAGCTCCCTGGAGGCGGGGATTACCTCCATGGGGGGAAATCCCTATCTGGTGGGCGTGCTCCCCACGCCGGGAATCGCCTTCATCACCCAGAGCATGCGGGCCGATGCGGGGATCGTGATCTCGGCCTCGCACAATCCCTACCAGGACAACGGCATCAAGATCTTCTCCGGAGCCGGGTACAAACTTTCCGACGAAAAAGAGGCGACCATCGAGGACCTTATTCTGAAGGGACGGCTTCCCGAAATGACCCCGCCTGCCAAAGATATGGGCCGGGCCAAACGGATTGATGATGTCCTTGGCCGATACATCGTCTTTATCAAGAATACCTTTCCCCGAAGACTCTCCATGGAGGGGATGAAGATCGTCATTGACGCGGCCAACGGCGCCACATATAAGGTGGCCCCGGCTGTCTTCGCCGAACTGGGGGCGGATGTGGAGGTCATCCACAACACCCCTGACGGGATCAATATCAATGACGATTGCGGTTCTCAGTATACGGAGGATCTCGAGAGACGCGTAAAGGAAACGGGCGCGGCCGTGGGCCTGGCCTTTGACGGCGACGGCGACCGTCTGATTGCCGTGGATGAAAAGGGACGCAAGATTACCGGCGATCAGATCCTGGTCATCTGCGCCAAAGTTTTAAAAGAATATGGACAATTGACGAACGATCTGCTCGTCAGCACCATCATGAGCAACATCGGCCTGACCATCGCCTGCAAGAGATATGGATTTTCGCACCATGCCTCAAAGGTGGGAGACCGATATGTGCTGGAGGATATGCAGCGGCTGGGCGCGGTGATCGGCGGGGAGGAATCGGGCCACATGATCTTTCTCGATCACCACACCACCGGTGACGGCATCCTGACGGCCATGCAACTGATCGCCGCCATGGTCAGTGAAGGCAAACCCCTTTCCGAACTGGCGACGTTGATGGATGTCTTTCCCCAGAAGCTGATGAATGTCGAGGTCACGAACAAACCGGATATCACTACAGTGCCGGAGGTGATGAAGTCCATTCAAGAGGTGGAGGCACGGCTTGGGGATGAGGGAAGGGTCTTGGTCCGCTATTCCGGCACCCAGAATGTCTGCCGGGTGATGGTCGAGGGACCGGCCGACGATGTGACCGAATCCTATTGCACGGAGATTGCCGAGGTGGTCAAGACCGCCCTCAATTGACGGGCGTGCGAAACGCTTCCGGGACTTGGGTGAAACCTGTTTGGTTGCGGCCGTCAGGCCGCCTTAGGAGGAATACCGTGCCCATCAACGTATTTATAACCAAGAACTTCAACCATATGAGCGAGGTGGCGACGGAGATCGTCAAGGCGCGGATCGGCCGTGTGCTGGAAGAAAAACAGGAGTTTGTGCTGGGACTGGCAACAGGAAGTTCACCCACCGGCGTATATAAGCGCCTGGCCAGGGCGGCCAATGCCGGTGAGTTTGACAGCGGCCGGGTCCGCAGTTTCAACCTGGACGAATATGTGGGACTTCCCGGAGAGAATGCGCAGCAGCGAATGATGCACCCGGAGAGCTACTGCTATTTCATGATCCAGGAATTCTTCGGTCTTTTGAAAGACAAGTTTATTGAAACCGGTGTTCCTTTCGGGACCCTGATCGATCAAAAGGATCTGGTGCGCCATCTCAAGGCCCATCCCGGTGACTGGCGGGAGGCAGGGGCCGATGCGGGCAGGTCCGTGGTGATTAAACCGAGGCCCCAATCGGAATACCTGGCATGGGTCCGAAAAACGGTGCTGGATGCATACGCCCGGAAGATCAAACAGGCGGGCGGCATTGATTTGCAGATTATCGGCGTCGGCGGACGGGGGCATGTGGCCTTTCACGAGGCTGGTATCCCCTTCAAGGGGAGCCGGGTCATGCTGGTGAAGCTGGATGACAATACCGTGGAAAATGCAGTTTCAGACGGGCATTTCGCCTCGAAAAAGGATTCCCCCCGCTATGCGGTGACCATGGGGGCTGAGCTGGTGTACCAGGCGCGCACCGTGGTCCTGCTGGCAGCGGGCGAACGCAAGGTCGCAGCCGTGGCCGAATCGCTCCTGGGGGAGCCGACCCCGGATGTTCCGATTTCATATGGTCAGATATATGGAAAAGGGAAAGGCAACCTGATGTATGTGGTGGACAGGATCGTCGGAAAGCCGCTTCTTGACAACATCGAGACCCTTGAACAGAAGGGGATTCATACCCAGAAGGTCACATAAGCCGCGCTGATACTGGATTCTGGATGCTTGAGACTGGGTACTTGTTTCCCAACGGTACCTCCCACGCTTCCCTTGGGTCCGGCCCCCGGCGTCTTAATTGGCCTCGAGGAAATATCTTTTCATCTTTTCGTTGACCTCTGCCAGGGTCTCCTCCAGCCATAGGACGTCGGCCATGCTGAGCCTCCCCGTCTTGGTAGCGGACTTGGAGCCGTCCTTTTTGGTATAGGTCCGGGGCCCGATCTGCAGCTTGGGCTCGCCGTCTCCGTAACGGTTGATGGAGATCTGAAGCCCGGTCTCCTCATTCTCCCAGGTGTCCAACACCCGGTCTTTGCTTGCATCGTACGCCATTTATGTGTTCCTTCTGTGAAATTGGTTGCTTGAGTTTGCTGGGTTTGTTCTTTAATTATTTTGCCCTAAATTATTTTGCCTGTTTTGATGGAGATCTGAAGCCCGGTCTCCTCATTCTCCCAGGTGTCCAACACCCGGTCTTTGCTTGCATCGTACGTCATTTATGTGTTCCTTCTGTGAAATTGGTTGCTTGAGTTTGCTGGGTTTGTTCTTTAATTATTTTGCCCTAAATTATTTTGCCGATTCCCAGCCGAACAGGGCGGCCCCGCCCAACTCCTCTTCTATCCTCAGAAGCTGATTGTATTTGCATATCCGTTCGGACCTGCACAGGGACCCGGTCTTTATCTGCCCGGTATTTGCGGCAACGGCCAGATCGGCGATAAATGTATCTTCCGTTTCACCGGACCTGTGCGAGACCACCGCATTCCATCCGACGGTGTGGGCCATCTGGATGGCGTCCAACGTCTCCGTCAGGGTCCCGATCTGGTTCAGTTTGATGAGAACAGCATTGGCGGCCTTTTCTTTTATCCCCTTTGCTATCCGCTGGGTGTTCGTGACAAAGAGGTCGTCACCCACGATCTGGATGCGATCTCCCAATTTTTCAGTCATCTGTTTCCAGTGCTTCCAATCATTTTCATCGAGACCGTCTTCAATGGAGTGAATAGGAAAGCGATTGACCCAGTCTTCATAAAACCGGATCATCTCCCCGCCGTTCCGCACGGATTGGTCCGACTTTTTGAAGACATAATTGCCTTTCTGGTAAAACTCGGACGAGGCCGGGTCCAACGCCAGCACCACATCTTTTCCGGCCTTATACCCCGCGGCCTTGATCCCGGCCAGGATCATCTCGATGGCCTCCTCGTCCGATTTCAGGTCGGGAGCAAATCCGCCCTCATCGCCCACCGCGGTGCTGAACCCTTTGCTCTTCAAGACGCCGGCCAGGGCATGGAAGACCTCGGCGCCGATTCGCAGGGCATCCTTGAATGTCTTTCCCCCGATCGGCATGATCATGAATTCCTGCATGTTCACGTTGTTGGCCGCATGGGCCCCGCCGTTCAGGATATTCATCATCGGCATGGGGAGGCGGCAGGCGTTGGTTCCCCCGATATATCGGTAGAGGGGGATGTACAGGGAATCCGCAGCCGCCCTTGCAACGGCCAGGGAAACTCCCAGGATGGCGTTGGCCCCCAGCTTCCCCTTGTTGGCGGTCCCGTCCAGCCCGATCAGGGTCTTGTCGATGAAACGCTGATCCGTGGCGTCCATATCCACGAGCACGGGCGCGATGATCTCATTCACGTTCTTGACCGCATCCTCAACCCCCTTGCCGTTGTATCGTTTTTTCCGCTTATCCCGTAATTCCACGGCCTCGAATTTGCCGGTTGAAGCCCCCGAGGGGACAGCCGCCCGCCCGAAACTCCCGTCGCTCAATCCCACTTCCACCTCTATTGTGGGATTGCCCCTTGAATCCAATATCTCGCGTGCCGCAATCACCTCAATTTTTTCCATGTCATCCTCCATTTAAAAGGGTTCAACGTACCCGGATAATCTTGGACTATAAGGAATTCAGGTATTCATGGCAAGTGAAAAGGACGAAGACGTGACAGCGGTGTTAAGGGCACGGCGGGGTTGCATCAGGAAAGCGCGAGGGTTTTTAGTATAGCACTTTCAGCGGGTAGCGCGGGTTCCACTTTTAAAGATGATGGGTTTGGGTTCGTAATGCCCCGATCGAACCTGCTCCCAGAAGGATTTTTCATCTTTTTGCCATTCAGACCCGAAGGCACTGTCGAAAAATCCCCCTAACCGTTTAAAGAGCCTTTGCCATCCGGGCTTGTGGCTGAGAGTGAGCACATCCTCCAGAAAGGGGGCGATCTCACCCAGTTTCTCCTTGGGGATATAGGCCCTTGCCCCCATCTCAATGGACTTTTTGAGGGCCTCCGGGCTCAGGGCGTGCGCCGTCAGCATAACCGTCGGGAAGCCGAGGGATACCGAGGCGTTGAGCAGATCGAATCCGCGAACGCCCATAATATCGAGGATGACGAGGTCATAGGTCCAGGACCGGATCAGATGATAGGCATGGTTGTAATCGGTCGCCGTATCAATGAGGATGCCCTCATACCCCTCAAGCTGTTCCTTGAGGGTTTCGAGGACATCCGGTTCGTCGTCCACGGCCAGAATGCGTGTATGCTTCAGCGGGCTTTCCCCCATGATGTGAACGCTCCTTTTTGAATCTCATCAATGCTTCAAGACAACGATGCCTTATAGCTTTTTCTTTTCCTTTTGGAGCCGCCGGCGCTCCTCATCCCTGATTTCCCTCCTGAGCAGCTTGCCGACCTTGGACTTGGGAAGCATATCCCTGAATTCTATATAGCCCGGTACCTTGTAAGAGGCCAGGTGTTCCCGGCACCATCGGATCAGTTCGGCGCCGCCCACGCCCCGGGCGTCTTCCTTGAGAACCACGATGGCCTTGATCCGTTCCCCCACCTTGGGGTCAGGGATCCCGACCACGCAGGCCCCGATGACCGTGGGATGATTCTGAAGCACGGCCTCCACCTCGGATGCGGAAACCCGATAGGCCTTATGTTTGATGATGTCCGCGGATCTCTCCACATAGATCAGCTCCCCATCTTTGTCCTCTTTTACAAAATCGCCCATTCGATAATAGGTCTTCCCGTCGATATCCACATAAGACCGTTCGGTTTCGTCCGGCTTGTTCCAGTACATCTTCACCGTGTACGGTGAGGTCACCAGAAGCTCGCCGCTTTCTCCCTGGGGCACATTTTCCAGGGTCTCCGGATCGACCACGATACACTCCCTGCTTTTGAGGGGAAGGCCGATGCCGCCCGGCTTGAGTTCTCTGTCGATGCGGCTGTAGGTCACATGCCCCGCCTCGGTCGACCCGTATACCTGATAGATGGGAAAACCGGTATAGGCCTTCCAGCGCTTGAAGACCTCCAGGGGAAGCATATCGCCCCCGCAATAGCAGTATCTCAGCGAACTCAGATCGTATTGATCCAGACGGTCGTTTTCCAGTATCATCCGGTAGAGGGCCGGCACGCCTAACAGCCAGCGGACCCCATGGCGGTGAACGGATTCTAGAATGGCATCCACCTGGGGCATGGGCATCAACACGGTCTTATTCCCCTTGTTCAGACCGAGGGCCATGAAGAGTCCCAGTGCCATGATATGGAATAGGGGGTTCACCGCGATATAGACATCCTCCCCCTCCTTTAGATATTTTCCGGCCACGTCTTCGGTCACATCGTTGACATAGGAGGTCATCCCGATATGGTTGCCCGGCACCCCCTTGGGAAAGCCGGTGGTCCCCCCCGTAAATAGAATATAGGCAAGGTCTTTCCATGGGTCCAGCTCGACCTTCTCCTTGAGAGGCGCGTGTTTGAGAAGGGATGAGAAGGAATAGACCCGTTTGTCCTTGTCTACCTTACCATTGGGTATCTTGTCGAAGAGGACGCCTAGATATCGTTTCCAAAAAGGGAGGATATCCACCAGATTGGTCACAATGGCACGTTTCAGCCCGGTGGTGGAGAAGGTTTCCTGGATGTAACAGAAATTGGTATCCAGGCATATGACGGTCTCCACGCCCGCATCCTTGATCATATATTCGATTTCAAACGATGTGTAGATGGGAGAAACCGGCACCAGCACGGCCCCCACCTTCTGGATGCCCAGAAAGGCGATCACCCATTGGGCGCAATTGGAGACATAGATCATGACCCGATCGCCCTTCTTGACCCCCATGTCCGCCAGTGCCCCGGCGAAGCGCTCGCTCAGGTCCCGAAGTTGCGCGTAGGTGAACCGTTCACCCAGGTACACAATGGCCGTCCTGTCCGGATATTTTTCGCTCATCCGGTCGAACCGGGTAAAGGTTACCTCATTTTCCCAATCATCCTGGCTTCTGCTCATAATCCCTCGAAAAAAATCCTCACACAGAGACATGGAGACACAGAGATTTTATTGCACAGATAATCCCACCCACAGATTACCCCGATGAAACAAAAAAAGAGGGTTTCATGGGGCAGGCGCAGATTTCACAGATGCTCATTGCTCACCCCTCTCAGTTCTCTTTGTTCCGCGTTCCGAGCTCCGCATTCCGCGTCCATTATTGATTCCTCAATTCCTCAATCCCTCAATCGTCAATATTCAATTCCCCTCATACCCCGAAATAGGCCGATCTGACATCCGGATTGTCCATCAATTCCTCCCGGGTCCCTTCCAGTACGGCGGCCCCGTTTTCGAGGATAAAGGCATAGTCCACGATCGGAAAAACCGGCCTCGCATATTGTTCCGTCACCATGATGGAAATGGACGTTTCATCCCGGATCACCCGGGTGGCTCGGACCAGCGTGGCCTGTATCAAAGGGCTGAGGCCCATCAACGGTTCGTCTAAGAGAAGGAGCTTGGGCTGGGCCATTAACGCCCTGCCAATGGCCAGCATCTGCTGCTCGCCCCCGCTCAGAAAGCCGCCGATCCGTTTCTTGAGCCGCTCCAGGGCCGGGAACAACCGAAACACATAATCCAGGGTCGCTTTGGCCTGGGACGGCGTGGCCAAATAGCCGCCGATCCGGAGATTTTCAAGGACGCTGCTCTCACTGAATATCCTGCGCCGCTCGGGACATAAAACAATCCCTTTTCTGGCCCGCCGGCTCGGCTTGAGCCCCATGATATTTTCGCCCATGTAAGTGATATTCCCGAGGACCGTGATCCGTTCACCCCCCGCCATCAGCTCCTTTTTCCGGATATCCTCCATGATCCCGGAGATGGTATACATCAGGGTGGATTTGCCCGCGCTGTTGGCCCCGAAAACCCCCACGATCTCCTTATCCTTGCACCTGATATGCACGTTGTTGAGGGCCAGCATGTTCTCGTAGAAGACCATCAGGTCGGCTGCATCAAGCATAGGTCATGACCTCCTCCACCTCTTCCGATCCGAAATAGGCCTCTTTGACGCTCTTGTCGGCCATTACTTCGTCAGAGGTGCCCTCCACGAGTTTCTCGCCGAAGTTGAGGACCATTACCCGGTTGGCCACACGGAACAGCTCTCTTAATCTGTGTTCGATCATAATGAGGGTGATCCCGTCCATCTGAAGTCGTTCAATAAGGGGGACCATGCTGGCGATCTCGCTCATGCTGAGTCCTGAGAAGACCTCGTCGCACAAGATCACCTCGGGCTTAACAGCCAGGCAGCGGGCCAGTTCCAGCCGTTTCAGGTATCCCGTGGGAAGGGTAGAGGCCATCTTGTAGGGGACGTAGGAGTCCCGCTCAAATCCGATCTCTTCCAAGATGTCGATGCCGACGGTATTGCGATCTCCCAACTTGCCCCCGCCCCTCCATCCGCCGGTCCGTCTGGCCCGCGGAGAAAAGAGCGGGATCACCAGGTTTTTGTAAGCAGGAAGGGAGTAATAGGGCCGCATAACCTGAAAGGTTCGGGTGACCCCCATATCCGCGATCTTGTGGGCCGGTTTCCGGGTAATGTCTTTTCCCTTGAACCGGACGTTTCCGGAGGTCATCTTGATGAAACCGGTGATACAGTTGACCAGGGTGGTCTTCCCGGAACCGTTGGGACCGATGATGCCCAGGATTTCCCCCGGATACACGTCAAAGCTGACGCGGTTCAGGGCTAGGATGCCGCCGAATGCCTTGGTGAGCTCCCTGGCTTCGAGTATCGGTTTTTCGCTCATACGTTGACCCACCTCTGGAACTGATGATACTTCCGTTCACCGTAGACCATGATTCCCTCGCTCCGAAACACCACAAAGCCGACCAGTATCAGGGAATAAAAAACGATGCGCAGGGTCCCGAATTCCCGAAGCAGTTCGGATATGGGGACCAGAATGATGCACCCCAATACCGGTCCCACCAGGGTGCCTGCGCCGCCGATGACTGTGGCCGCTATGGGGAGGATGGAAAAATCGAGGGCAAAGAGGGAGATGCCGGCCCACATATAGATATGGACCAGGCAGGCCCCGCTCAGGCATCCCATGGCCGATGCGACGAACACGGCGATTGCCTTGTAAAAGGAAACGTTCATCCCGGATGCCCGCACCGCCTGGTCATTGTCTTTGACCGCCCGGAAGACCAGGCCGATGTCCACATTGACCAGCCGTCGGGTCCCGAAGAGGAACAAAAGGACCAGGCCGATCACGGCGTACTGTTCCAGCCACCGGTTGGCGAAGCTGTCCACGCCCATGATGCCGTCCGTCCCCCCAAAGATATCCAGGGCCTCGATGATTCTGGCCAGGACCAACGGGTACATGAGCGTCACAATCGCAAAATAGACGCCCCGCAACGGAAGGCAGGGGAGGAGAAGGACCGTGCAGATCACGGCGCCCAACAGGGTGGCCGCGGGTACGGTCACGATGGGAGGGAGCCCCAAAGAGGTATTGAGGATGGCCGCGATATACCCGCCGACCCCCACAAAGAAGGCCCCCCCCAGGCACACGAGGCCCAGATAGTGGGCCAAAAAATCGAAACTGAGGGCCAGTAGGGCGTAGATGCAGACAATGGTGATGACCCGTTCCCAGTACATCCCGGGCATCGCCAGGGGAAGGATCAGCATTCCCACAATCAGCACCAGCCTGGGCATGGTGAGATAGGCCAGCTCCCGCCACGACATGAGGGCGTACAGCCCATCGGACCGGACCTTGATGCCCCGATCCAGCCTTTCCCTGCGACTTTGTTTACTGTTTCCCATGTAACTCCCTACCCATACTGATTGCAAAATAATTTAGGACAAAATAATTAAAAGCAACTTTAGACATTTTAGTTCACTTTAGGCACTTTAGGCACTTTAGGCACTGCTGCTCACACCCTTTCCTCCAGTTCCTTTTGCATGCCGAACAATCCGGAGGGCTTGAGGATGAGGGTAAAGATGATGGCCAGCAGGGCGACCACCATCTGATAATGGCTTCCTAGATAGACCACTGTCAGGATCTGGGCAAAGCCGATCAGAAAGGCGGCCAGGACCGCACCCATCCAACTTCCGAGTCCTCCCACAATGCACACGGCAATGGCCAGGATAAGCACATTATACCCGGATTCCACCACGATGTTGCCTAAGGGGAGGAGGAGGACGCCTGCGAGGCCGGCCAGCATGGCGCCGATGGCCATGGCCACCACGGCCATCAGATCCGAGTCGATCCCGAGCATGAGGGCGGCCCGTTCATCCTGGGCCATGCCGCGCAGGGCCAGGCCGATCCGGGTATAATGCGTAAAGGCCCAGAGGCCCAGGACAATCAGGGCGCCGAGCCCCACCACTAAGATCCGCTGAAAATCAACCGGGATGCCGCCGATCATGACGCTCCCCTCAATAAAGGGCGGAAGGGTATAGCTCATCCCCTTGAAACCGCCCCACCGCAGTCCTTCCAGGATGGCCAGACCGATGGCGTAGGATGCGATAATCTCGGAAATGGCCATCCCCCTGACCCGGATCAGGACAAACTGATAGAGCAGTGCCCCCAATGCCCCGATTAGGACCATGGTGATCACGATGCTGAGCGCGTAATGAAGACCGAGACTGTTTAGAAAGGTCCACGTGATGAAGCCGCTCAGCACGTAAATGGCCCCATGGGCGAAATTGGGGACCCGGCTGATCCCGTAGACCAAGGCGAACCCCAGGGCCATCAGGGCCAGGGCGATGCTGTTGATGGTGCCGTAAATCAGAATATCCATTCCTCAATCCCATCCGCAGATTACCCCGATGAAATAGCGCACAAAAGGCATTTCATGGGGCACCGCAGATTTCACAGATAACAATTCGTGAATTCCTCAATCCCTAAATTCCCGAATTCTCAATTACTTCTTCATCCATGGCGGCAACTGGATCTCTCCCTTGGCAATCGACTTGGGAAAGACAACGACCCTTTTTCCATCCTGCCACTGAAGGATGCTCCCAACAGCCCCTTCCTTGGGGTCAAAGCTCGGGATGATCTGATGGCCCTTGGGGCTGAATTGAATGCGACCATAGACGCCCATCATATCTGTCTTCTCCAATGCAGCGACGACCTTATCGGGATCCAGTGATTCCGCACGTTCAATGGCATCCTTGAGCACATATATGGCCATATAGCTGCTGGAAGCGCCCAGGCCCTCGGGCTCGATGCCCCATTTCTTGGTGTAGGCATCGTAAAACTTCATGGTCCAGGGCGTGGCCTCGCTCGGGGCATTGCCGGCATTGACCACATTGCAAAGGGTGTACTCCCCTTTTCCCTCGGTGGCCTTCCAGAAGCCGGGCTGTTCCGCAGCGGCCAGGGTGGAACCGAAGGGGAGGGCCGGCACCTTCATGTCATACCATTGTTTCAGGAGAATGGAACTTTCCGGCATGTCCATCCAGATGTTGAGGATTTGAGCACCGGCCTTTTTGGCCTTGATGAGGCCCATGGAAAAATCCGTGGTCCCGGTGGGATAGATCTCCGTACCCAGGACCTGCCATCCCTTGTCGGCCGCCACCTTGCCGAGGACTTTCCCTCCGCCCCGGGCATGGGACACATCCTGCACCATGATAAAGACCTTATCCAGACCATATTTGGCCTTGATTTCCTGGAAGCAGGCCATGATCTCCTTGACCAGCTGCACGGCTTCCCCATGGATACGAAAGCAGTACTTGAACTTGTCATAGTCCTTGGCCACCATGGCGTGAAATTTGGGGGTCAAAAAGCCTGTCGTAAAAATCGACACCTTCTTGTGTTTGGAAAGCAGGCTCATGGCCGCAAGGGCCGCCTCGGACCGGACAGGACCGCCCACGAGGAAATCCGCCTTCTTTTCGAGGATCAGTTTTTCAACGGCCAGAAGGGCCTCGCTCACTGGAACGCCCGGTTCCAGATCCCGGGTGTCCATCACCTCCACCTTGAAAGGCCGCTTGACGCCTCCCACGTCGACGCCCCCGTTTGCGTTGATCTCATCCACCGCCAGCCGGATGGCCCGGTCCGCATCCCACCCGTAAAGATAGGCCGTCGAAAGGGGACAGCCAATGGTTATCGGTTCTTCAGCCAGGGCATAGGTCCCGGGCAGAACCAGAAAAACCGCCGCCAGCAGGGCCGCCAAGATTCCAATACCTCTCATTTTCATGTCCATTCCTCCTTTGTTTGCCCTTCATCCCTGGGGTTTGTAATAAGGAAGATCCGTCTCATGGGATCGTCTTTTGACCGTATTGAAGGACCTTCCGCAATGCCTGGGCCGCGACAGATCGGCAGCGCACCCTTTCCCTCCCTTTGAGGCTGTGGATCGCTGTGCCGATGGTCGCCTCCATGGCTTGTATCCATTGAGCAAGGACCATGCCGTGGTTTCAGCCTGAGCAAATCGTTCTTGAAAAACGATACAACTTATCGAAATTGTTTCCATATTTTTCTATTCATCCCTTGAGGGGGAAAGGGGGAAAAGACGAAAACCATGAAAGAAGTTTTCAGGAGGGGAAAGGTATTTTCACAGGGCGCGTGCGGGCGACCCTCCCATTCTAAGTAAATGCGCTGTCGGTTGGCGGGGTAATTCCGTATTTACGGATTTTACTCCGAAGGGTGGGCATGGAGATGCCGAGGGCCTGTGCCGTCCGGGTCCGATTCCATCCCAGTTGGCTGAGGGTCTTCTCAATATGTTCCTTCTCGATGCCGTTAAGGGAAGCGGGCGAGAGAACGGAGGATGGAGAGGGCTCGTTCATGCTCAAGGTTCTTTCGATCTCGTCCAAAAGGAGCACCCGTCCGCGAGCCCTCACAACGGCCTCGACCAAGACGTTTTCCAGGTCTCGCACATTTCCCTTCCAGTGATGGGCCATGAGCCGGTCGATCACGCCGGTCTGAAGCTTGTTGACGTCCGTTTCCAGTTCCGTGTTGATTTTATGGAGGAAATGATTCACGAGCTCCGGGATGTCCGAGAGCCTTTCCCGCAGGGACGGAACCTGAAGGGTGACGACCCGCAATCTGAAAAAAAGGTCTTCCCTGAATTCGCCCCGGCGGACCATGTCCGACAGGTCCCTGTTGGTGGCCGCTGCGATCCGGCACCTGGAGAGGAGAGGTTCATGGCCCCCGACCCGGGTGTATTCACGCCGCTGAAGAAAGCCCAGGAATTTTCCCTGAAGACCGAGAGGGAGTTCGCCGACCTCGTCCAGGAACAGGGTGCCCGATCCGGCCAGTTCGATTTTCCCCTTTTTCCTGTGGGTTGCGCCTGTGAAGGCCCCGGCTTCGTGCCCGAAGAGTTCGCTTTCCAGGAGATTCTCGACCACGGCCGCACAATCCAGGGTGATGAACGGTTCATCGCAAAAGGGGCTGTTCGCGTGAATGACCCTCGCGATAAGCTCCTTTCCCGTTCCGGTTTCTCCCTGAATCAGAACCGTGGCGCGGTTCTGACACAGAAGCCCGATCATCTTGAAGATATCCCGCATGGTCTCGCTCTTGCCGATGATGACCTCCTGGTTCCGGGGGCTTTTCTCTTTTTTTAGGACAGGGCTCTCTCGATCCGCCTCCAGGATGCGCAGGGCCCGGTTCACGGATCTCTCCACCTCGTCCGCGTCCAGGGGCTTATGGATATAGTCATAGGCCCCTCTCTTCATGGCCTGGATGGTGGTCTCCATGTCATGGAATGCGGTCATCATGATGACCTTTGCACTGCACCCATTGCCTTGCACCCGGTCCAACACCTCGAGGCCGTTCAGATCGGGGAGACGGATGTCGAGGATCAATACGTCCGGATTTTCTTTGTTAAATTTGTCAAAACCCTCAAGTCCGGAAGAGGCTGTGTAGACCGTATGACCCTTTTCCACTAAAAACATCTCCAGGGATTCAAGAATGGAGTGCTCATCATCCACTATGAGAATCTTGCCCATGCATTCCTCTCGCGGGTATAAAGATGTGGAAACACGCTCCGCACGGATATTGACGCGCCCTGTTCTCAACCTCGACCCGGCCGCCGTGAACTTCCAGGATGCGTCGGGCGTTGCCGAGGCCTAAGCCCGTGCCTTTGCTTTTGGTGGTGAAAAAGGGTTTGAATATTTCCGACAGGCATTCCTGGGAAATCCCGGGGCCCTGGTCCTCGATGAGGACCTCCACCCCCGGTTCTCCGTCCGGATGAAAGCGCGTGGTCACATGGATGCCTCCCTCCTCAGGAGAGGCCTCGATGGCGTTGAGCAGCAGATTGATGAAGGCCTGTCCGAGCTTTTCACTGTCCCCCATGATATCGGGGATGTCCGATCCGTAGGAGGTCACCATCGAAAGCATCTTTTCCATAAACTTCATCTCGAGGAGTTCCAGACAGGAATCGAGGATAGTGTTGATCCGGCAATGGGCGAATTCCACTTGAAGGGGCTTGGCAAAATCGAGAAGTTCCGTGAGAATGCGCTCCAGACGTATGACTTCCCGGACGGAAATATCAATACGTCGTTGATCATTGCCCCTGAGCTGGGCGTTTCGGTTGATGATCTGGAGATTCATCTTGACCGCGGACAAAGGATTGCGGATTTCGTGGGAAAGGGATGTGGTAATCTGACCGATATAGGCCATCTTTTCAGCCTCGCGCATACGCTGGTCCATCTCGATCCGTTCGCTGATATCGCGGCACAGTCCGATGCTCGATACCCTTCTCTCATACCGGGCGACCTTGGTGGTGATCTCCGTGGGATAGCTCTCTCCTTCCTTGCTTACCCTGAGATATTCAAAGGAGGTCGGGGCCGAGCGCCCCAGGATGCTCCTGGCATAGATATCGGCAACCTTTTGCCTGCTTTCGGGATCCACGAACTCATGGAACTTCCTGCCGATCACCTCATTCAGGGGATAGCCGTGCATCTCACAAAAGGTCTTGTTGGCAAAGACAATGACCTCGTCCTGGATCACGAAATAGCCTTCGTTGATCTCTTCCACCAGGGTTTTATATTTAAGCTCGGATTCCCTCAGATCGGCTGTCCGGGCCTTAACCTCTTCTTCAAGCCTTTGGTTGTGCTCGATAATTCCCTTTTCGTGCATGTCCTGAAAGTGATCGCTGAAACGGTGGATGGTGTAGGCAAGACATTGGTTGATCCTTTCCACATGCTCCTGAAACTCGTCGATGGTGGTTTCTTTGGCCAGAAGGGGGATCGCGATAATGCGATACAGCTCAAATGCCTTCTGCACGTCCGACAGGAGAAAACCGGCTCCCAGCCGCATCCTTGTGATCTTATCGATAAATTCATTGATATATCGGAATTCGTCGCAGACAAGGACATGGTGGTTGGCGTCAAATGCCTCGGACACCGTACCCATCAGCTCTTCCAGAGGCCTGGAGGCATATTGTTCCCCCACCTCCTGATGGAGCTTGTCAGCCCATTGCCGGAGAATGAACGGACGATGTCGCTGGTGAAATTCGGCAAGACTGAACCCCATATGGTCTCCAGGACAGGATTGTCGACAGGGCGTCATGCGGCCTGACCGCGATTTGGAGGACGTCTCAAGGGATTCAAGACGGAAAGAATACGCCCTGCATTCAGGCCCTTCTCTCTGGGTCGGCTCCCGGGCGGTGCTCCGGGTGAGGGCGCCGGGACACGACAAGAGAAGGAAGGCAGTTGATAGGCACTTGTTCTTCGGCAAAGGACGATATCGGAGTCGGCCCTGGGTGTCAAGAGAAATGGGGAGCGCGCGGTATGCGCCCCGAAGCAGATCCTCTCCCCCGGTCTCTTCAAAACCCGGGGATCATCGCCTGTCTGTCAGGATATCCTTATGGCTCGAAGTGCGCAGGGTCAATACAGGCACATGACATCGCCGGAACAGCTTTTCAGCGGTTGATCCGGCAAGGACCCCCTCCAGATTGCTGCGACCCTTCGCGCCCATGAGCACCAGGTCAACTCCTTCCTCTTCAACGGCCTTGATCAATTCCCGGAAAGGCACCCCTTCCCGAAAAATAATCCTGACGGAGAGTTTTGGATAGATGAGGCCTTTGAGCAATTCCTCGATCGCACCCAGACGCTCCTTTTTCTGGTTCTCCACCCACGTCTCAACCCTGAAGTCACTGGTTTTCAAGGCCGCCCTCTGCAGGGCTTCAATATCCCGGTTATTGATCACATTGACGACAATGAGCTCGCTGCCGGTGCATTCCGACAGGGTCTCGGCATATTCGAGGATCCCTCTTGAATATTCGGACAGGTCGATGGCTGCCAGAATTTTTTTGATGGCTTTCATATGGCCCTCCTTTCTATCCGGTCATTTTGCACAATCGCGCGGAGCTTGTCTCATCAACAATAGGTGCTACAAAATACATGCCACGGAAAATCATGATAGGTCTATTTATGGAATTGTGACGAAAATACGCCATAATTCGTTAGAAGTTGCCGTGTTTACAGACCTGTTTAGGCCCTGGAAGGAGTTAAGATTGCATGAATGCAGCGTCAGCTCATTTAACAGGATGTAAGAATTGCATGCCATGAGTCCCCCGCCCCATAACCGATGCAGAACGTGTTGAGTTTCATTTTAGGACATTCCCCTCTTTTTTGAGGAGCGATCAACCCCCCATGTCAAAAGCCGTCAAGAGAGCAAGGAGGGAGCCTGTCCCAAGTACCATGGTATCGATAGGTTATATTTTCTGGAATCGCTGTTTGTATTCTGTGGGACGAAGGCCCGTCTGCTTCAGGAATATCTTCCTGAAAGCACTTGTATCTTCATATCCGACACGGTAGACAATTTCATCAAATGAAGCATCTTCTGTCTCAAGCATCCGTTTCGCCGTCTCCACCCGGATTCTCTGCAGATATACCAGGGGGGTGTCTCCGGTCGCGGCCTTGAACCGGCGCTCGAATGTCCTTCGGCTCATCCCGAATTTTCGCGCCAGTTCCTCATAGGGATAGCTCTGGTGAAAATTCTGCTCCAGGAGCTTCTGGGCGGACAGGATCTGAGGATCATTATGGTCTTTTTGGAACTGGAAGATGGCGTAAGGGGCTTGAAGGGTGCGCCCGATATCTGAGATCATGGCCTTTGAGCTTTGCAGCGCCACCTCATGCCCGCAATACTTTTCCACCAGGTAGAGGCAGAGGTCCGTACCCGCGTTCATCCCTCCCGAACAGAAAAGATCCCCCTCGTCCGTGATCAGCCTCTCCGGTTTGAGCCGGACCCGGGGATATCGTTGTCTGAACTCGTCCGCAGCGCCCCAGTGGGTGGTTGCGGTTTTCCCGTCCAGCAGTCCGGTCTCCGCCAGCACAAACGCACCGGTGCATATGGATGCGATATGCGTCCCCCGCCCATGATGATGCTTCAGCCAGGAAACGGCCTCGCCCTCATATTTCAGGGTCTTTTCAATATCGAGGATGGAAGAGACAACGATCAGATCGGTGGTGTCCACGTCATGAATGGAATTATCCGGCGTGATAATTGTCCCGTTCAGACACTTGAAGGGCTTGCCGTCCGTGGTAACGATCTCTGTTTCAAACAAGGGTTTCGGCCTTCGGCCGCGGAAATAATTCCAGATCACCCCGGCCTGATAAAAGGTATCCATTGGAGCGATGACTGTCGAGGCCATGGTGTTGAACAAGGCCAGAATCGCAACCTTTTTCATGGCATCCCCTCATTTTGGCATGAACGACATTTCATATGTCATATATGCCACTTCCGTTTCTGTCGGTCAAGCCCTATTTTGAACCGAACGTTATAAAATCTTTGTTTGCAGCTTCTACGCAATTTGCGGAGAAGTTTTGTTGAACCGCCAAGGCGGCAAGGACGCGAAGAAGTTTTGATGTCCGTTATTCGGTAATAGCCTTCAGACAAAAAAAAGTCTCTGTGTCTTGGTGACTTTGTGTGAAAATTTTCGGTTGCGGCGGTTAGGCCGCCTTAGGAATTGAGGAGTTGAAGGGTTCATGTGTGAGAAATGTTCGGCTCACAGAATCGAATCGGGTGATGAAAGCGACCGGGGTCAAGACCCGGGGATGCGTGATTTCACAAGCAAGGAGGCAGACAAGATGAAAAGAACAAGGGATGATCTTTTAAATGACTACAGAAACGCGAACCCTACCAGACGGTTGCATCTCTATTTGGAGCACAGGGGGTTGAGGGCTGAGTTTATGGAAACGGATCAAAACGAACTTCGGGCCAAGGCGGTTCGCAGAAGGGCCAAATCCGGATGGCTTTCCAGATTTTTCGCGTGCCCTTTTGAAAGAACCGGATGGCACTGTGCAGGCGCTCGCGGGTGCGGCAATGGAGGAAATCCTCCGGCTTAGTCCGGGCCTCCTCCCTCCTGTTGTCCTCAGGAAGAACGGCATTGACAGCCTGGACTCCCTCCCATTATGATGGCCGGGATTTAAAAACCAACACAAGGAGACGGACGGTTATGGCAAATCTCATTCTGGACGAACGGGATCAGCGGTTTTTGTTGTACGAGATGCT
>JAIPDI010000029.1 GCA_021737785.1 Deltaproteobacteria bacterium | reverse complement strand
TAAATTGTATCGAACCGCAAAGGGAAAAGCAAGGGAAAAATCACCCCGATGTCATTTTTTTAGGCCATTTCTCGGTCGACCGCTAATGACTCGGCCGGACTCGCGCCAGAGCCAGATAGTAAGTCCGACAGACTGCTAGATATGGTGATAAGACAATCAGTACCATTTTGGCCATTATGTGGTTTGTTAACGGTTGCCTGTACCACCTGGCATTCTTTACACCCATTAATAAAGGAGCTTATGTCTTCGGCGCCATGTTTATTCTTCAAGGGATATTTTTTCTCTGGCAGGGTGTATTTAAGGATAACTTGATTTTTAGCATTTCCAGGGACGTTTATTCTATTACAGGAGCTATTTTCATCATCTATGGATTTGCAGTTTATCCTCTGCTGGGGATGCTCGTTGGGCATGGCTGGCCCCGGTCGCCCTTGCTTGGTGTGGCCCCTTGCCCGACGACCATTTTCACTTATGGAATGTTTCTTCTGACCCAAAGGCGTGTACCAAAGTTGATGCTGATCGTTCCCCTGTTATGGTCTTTTGTCGGTCTCAGTGCGGCCATCAATTTTGGCATTTATGAAGACTTCGGGCTTCTATTGGCAGGTTTGATAGGCACTTCAATGGTGGTAATACGTGACAAGAATAGGGTGTGTCTGTTCCACGTCTGAACGGGTTGAATCATTTCAGCAATGGATGGAATGAAAGTGAGACGTTGAAAATGGTGGTATTCGCCGCGCAGGTATATCCGAACGTTCACCTGTTATCACTTCATCGAGTCGTGTCAGCCAGCTTCTAGGCTGTTTCATGTGAGAATGGGGACGGGCATGAAAATATGCGTTTCTTATGATCGCTGCCCAGTCCGGTTCCTCTCATCTATTCCCAAAAAGTGCCAAATTCACCCAGCCCTGACAATCCACCCTCACTTACGATACCCCTCTTTTTGATGGAGAATCAGAAAAGGGGGGACCCGGAGGCGATTATTCTCACCCTTCAAGAACAAATCAGGGAAAATAATCCCGGGCGCCGGATTCAACATCGGCGTCAACTGTGGCGTATTCGCAGGCCAGACCATCATGCATGCCCATATTCATCTGATTCCAAGACGGGATGGCGATACCCTGAATCCGAGAGGCGGTGTACACGGGGTCATCCCAGGCAAAAAGGGCTACCGATAGGGGGATAGGGGTTCGCAGCGTTTTTCATCGATCCGGCCGTAACAGCGGAAGGGGCCATTCCGAAAGCAGAAAAGCATTCCGTGCCAGTTATGTCAGGACTTCCCTGCAGTTCTTATTGCTATATGTTACCTGGTCCTGTATAGGGCTTGGCGGCTACGATCCGGATATTCTGGACTATCCCCGGGCTCATGGAAGCCCTGCCCGAAGTCCATGTAAAACTGGGCAGGCCCCCTGCGAAGAAGACGGACGGCGGGGGACCTCCAAGAATCACGGCGTGCATTCCACCCTCCGTAAAAGGGGCGTGGGTGATCGACAGCGTCGCGACGCTTCCCGCATTTCGTAGAAAAGGAATTGTCGACAGGTTATTGGACAATGTGCTCGATCTGGGACGAGAGAATGGCTATCGCCAGGCACAGCTTTCGATCTACATGGGTAATACCCCGGCACAGCGTGCCTATGAGAAACGTAGATTCAGGCTGCTCGATGAATGGCCTGACCCAAACTTTGAAAAGGAAATCGCCCCGGATAATGGCCCGTTTGATCTGTGACCTTTGACGAGACTTCATCGACACATGTTTAGGGCCGCGTCATTTCTTAGTTCATCATTGACGGTCGCCTAAAAGGTCTTCCACGTCACAGATATGGAGCCGCCCATTTGTAAATGCCGCCTCATCCCGCATCGCAATCCTTCCGGAGCGGATCGGATATAGCGGTACCGGTCTGGATAACCGACGCTTCGCCAAACTCCAACCAATAATAGACCACCACCAAAGACCGCGTAAACCAAAAAAAACCCTTGACAGAAGTCGAAAATTATTATATCGGATAAAAAAGATCTTATTTATATAATTTAGGAGAAAGGCTCTATGCGATTGACTCGTGCAGGGGAGTATGCGGTTCGAGCTGTGCTGTTTATAGCGGGAAAGGATAAGGGCCAGCTGGTGGGTCGGCGGGAAATCGCACGGGAGATGGAAATTCCGGAGCAGTTTCTTGCCAAGATCGCCCAGCAGCTTGCCAAGGCGGGGTTCATCGAGATCGTTCAAGGCGCAAGGGGGGGATTCCGTCTCCGGGTGCCGCCTGAATCGTTGACTCTCCTCGATGTGGTGGAAGCGGTAGAGGGTGAGATATTCCTGAACGATTGCATCATGGACCCCAAATCGTGCAGGAGGAGCCCCCATTGCGCTGTCCACCGGGTATGGGATCAGGCCAGAACCCAGTTGAGGCAGTGCCTGGGGAACGCGACTTTCTCGAAACTGCTGGAGGAAGGGACATGCGCCCGCCCTTACATGGACAACACCCTCCGATGAAGGGAGGTTCAGGATATGAACAATTAGACGTCAACAATGTCAAGGGATGAGGGAAGGAGGTTTCAAAATGGATGTACTGCTTCTATCGAGACTCCAGTTTGCTGCGGCAACGGCCTTTCACTTTCTGTTTGTACCGCTCACGTTGGGGCTCTCTGTCCTGCTGGCCGTCATGGAGACACGGTATGTGCGTACCGGCGAGGAGATTTACCTCAGAATGGTCCGTTTCTGGGGTAAGATTTTTCTCATCAATTTCGCGATCGGGGTGGTTACCGGCATCACATTGGAATTCCAGTTCGGGACCAACTGGTCGCGCTATTCCGAGTTCATGGGAGACATCTTCGGATCCCTGCTGGCCATCGAGGCCCTGGGGTTTTTTTTCCTGGAGTCCATCCTGCTGGGGGTGTGGATATTTGGCTGGGATAAGATATCCAAACGGGCCCACGCCATCGTCATGTGGCTCATCGCCTTTGCCTCCACGGGCTCGGCGGTGTGGATCTTGACGGCCAACTCCTGGATGCAGCACCCCGTAGGGTATATCATCCGGAACGGACGGGCCGAATTAGAGAGCTTTGCCGAGGTGGCCTTCAACAAGTTCGCGATCCTCATGTTTTTCCACACCGTGGGGGCTGCTTACATCCTGAGTGCCTTTTTTGTGATGGGGATCAGTGCGTACCATCTCCTCAAGAAACAGCACGTGGCGTTCTTCACAAAATCCTTTCGCATGGCCCTGGTCATGGGGCTCATTTCCTCCTTTTTCGTAATCTTCGAAGGTCATTACCACGGGGGTGATCTGGCCCAGACCCAGCCTACCAAGTTGGCTGCCATGGAATCCCACTGGGAAACCACCCGGAACGCACCCGTTTACCTCTTTGCCTTTCCGGATGAGAAAAACCAGAAAAACCTCATTGAAATCGGCCGCATCCCCGGTATGCTGAGCCTTTTGGCATTCCACAGCGCAGATGCCGAGGTCAAGGGGCTCAGAGACTTTCCGGTGGATGAACGGCCCCCGGTCCTGATCACCTTTACCTCCTTCAAGATTATGGTGGGCCTGGGATTCTATTTCGCCCTTGCCACCCTTGTGGGCTGGTTCCTGCGAAAACGGTTGACGGAAAACCCCTGGTACCTGAGGGTTATGCTGTTTTCTATTCCGCTTCCCTATATTGCGGCTGAATTGGGATGGACCCTGGCCGAGGTGGGCCGGCAACCCTGGATCGTCTACGGTCTCATGAGGACTGCCGATGCGGTCTCACCCATTGCCCCGTCTCAGGTAGCGGTGAGCCTGACGGCCTTTATCCTGATTTATGGTTTGTTAGGAGCGGCGGGGTACTGGCTCATCTTTAAGCATGTGAAACAGGGGCCGGCCGCCAATTGACCGTGTGTGGCGCCTTTTCAATCGCAAACCTGCCCGACATGCGGACCTGCCCCCAATTCCGAGGACGCAAAGGGAAAAAGTGACGCAGGCGGGGAGTGCATGTTAGATGAACGGGGCAGGCGGGTCGGCAATCTCAAATCCCAAAAGACAAGGGGGTAATGAAAATGGATCTTCAGGCAATTTGGTATTTTCTCTGGGTACTGTTGTGGGCCGTCTATTTCATTACGGACGGATTTGATCTGGGGATGGGGATTCTCCTCCCCTTCATCTCAAAGAACGATATGGAAAAACGGGTGATCTACAATGCTGCAGGACCCCTCTGGGACGGAAACGAGGTATGGCTCATCACGGCCGGCGGCGTCACTTTCGCGGCGTTCCCTCTGGTCTATGCAGTCATGTTCAGTTCCCTTTACTCAGCCCTCATGCTGGTGCTTTTCGCACTGATCCTGCGGGGGGTCTCATTCGAGTTCAGGGGCAAGATGGACAGTCCGGGGTGGAAAAAGCTATGGGATAGCTGCCTGTTCATTGGGAGCCTGGTCCCCGCCCTGCTTTTGGGCGCCGCCTTTGCCAATATCTTCAGGGGGATCCCCATTGACGGGGAAGGCGTATACCATGGGACCCTTTTCACCCTGCTCAATCCCTACGGGCTCTTGGGAGGTGTCCTTTTTGTGTTCCTGGTGGTGGTTCACGGGGCCATCTGGCTGGCCATCAAGAGCGATGGGGCACTTCATGAACGGGCCGTAAAGGCAGCCAAAGGGGCGTGGTCTGTCCTCCTGGCAGTGGCCGTGATCTTCCTGGCGGCTTCAGCCATATCCACTGACATTTACGGGAACTACCTGGCCCATCCCTTTCTCTCTGTCTTCATTCTCATTACGGTCCTGGCGCTTTTGGGCATCCGCTTTTTCCTGGGTAAGGGAACCTACTGGAAGGCCTGGTTTTCTTCCGCCGTGACCATTGTGGGGGCCTGCTTCTATGGATTCATCGGGCTGTTTCCCAGGATGTTTCCTTCCAGCCTGAACCCGGATTTCACCCTGACGGCCTACAATTCCGCATCCAGTCCCATGACCCTCAAGATCATGCTGGTGCTGGCCCTGATATTTGTACCCATTGTCCTCATCTATCAGGGATGGGCCTACAACCTTTTTAAGGACAAGGTGAAACAGGATGATCTGGCCCGGGAGGAGGCGTATTGAAAGGGTTCATCCATCTGACTGTTGCCCTGTTCAGTGCGAGGCAGGCGGGTTAACCCGGTGTTCGGTGATTTTTTCCTTTTCCTGGTCTGTCGCTGTCCTTTTAAAGTCGCCGGCCTTCTGCATCAACCTGATATGTATTGACACCCAAAGTGCGCGGTGTCTATACTTTGCCGATCTTAATGGAAGGTTTTATCAAGAGGAAGGTCCTGTCATGAAGAGGCTGTGTGCATTGCTGGCCGTAGCGCTTGTCGGCCTGAGTTGGGGATTGGGATGTGGGACAGACGGGGATGAGCCCGGGGGAATACGGCTGCTAACCGAGGAATATGCGCCGCTGAACTATACTGATGGCGGAAACCTCACCGGCCTATCGGTTGAAGTGGTAAAGGAGCTGCTGAAAACCATGCACCGGAGCGCCTCGATTGAGGTGGTAGACTGGGCTGACGGCTACCGGCTGGCGCAGCAGGGCCCTGACACCGGGCTTTTCTCGACGGCAATGACGGCGGAGCGGAAGGATCTTTTCAAGTGGGTAGGCCCCCTTGCCACGGTTGAGGCGCGTTTTTATGCGCGCAAGGGCACCCCTCTTTCGATTAAAAGCCTGGACGATGCAAAGAGGGTCGGTGCCATTGCAACCGTAAAGGATTACTACATGGAGGAGGAGCTTCTGGCCGAAGGCTTCACCAACCTGGTGAGTTGGGCAAGCGGAGCAGAGGCGGGGCAGAAAGTGCTGAACGGCGAGGCCGACCTGATGCCGTACAACAATGTCACCCTGCCCCAGTTGCTGCGGCAGCTGGGTGCGGACGCCGATGCCCTTGTACCGGTTTACGACCTGTCCATGGATGTTGTCTACATTGCCTTCTCAAAAGATGTTCCGGATGCAACGATCCAGGCGTGGCAGGCTGCGCTGGACGGGATTAAAAGGAGCGGCAGGTTTGACAGCATATACGCCCGATGGCTGCCCGATGAAACGCCTCCCGGCGTCCTTCAGCTCATGACCGAGGATTACCCCCCGGTCACATTTATGCAAGACGGTGAGGTAACCGGGCTTGCAACAGATATGGTAAAGGAGATTTGCTTCCGCAACCGCGTTCCCACCCGTATCCGTATGACCTCATGGTCAAGCGCATACCAAATGGCCCTGATAAACCCGAACGTGGTGCTGTTCAGCACCGAGCGGACGGGGCAGCGTGAAGACCTTTTTAACTGGGTCGGTCCCATCGGCCACAATATCACGAGCTTCTATGCACGAAAAGGATCAGGCATCACTGTGACAAGCCTTGACGACGCAAAAAGGGTTGCGGCAATCGGCACGACAACGGGCTGGTTTTCAGAGCAATACCTTGAAGGAGAGGGATTCACAAACCTGGTCAGCTCTCCGCTGCCAACGGGCACCGTTGATAAACTCATCAAAGGCGAGGTCGACCTTGCGGTGTTTACGGATCTGACGACTCCGGAAATCCTTGAAGAGGCCGGCTACACCATGGACGACATAGAGCCGGTGTATGCAGTCATGACCACCTATTTTTATATTGCCCTCTCCCTGGGCACTCCGCAGGAGACGGTCTCCCTGTGGCGGCAAACGCTTCAGGCCATTAAGGATGACGGGACATTCGAGCGGATTTACAAAAAATATGTTCCCGGCGCTGATATAACCGATTTGCTTTAAGGGGATATGAGGCCTATGAAAAAATCGTGCAGGAAGGGTCATTATGTATCCAGAGATAAGAAAGTTCCTAACGCTACCAATATGTCGGCCGTGTGAAAGCGTGGCGCAAAGCGACTTCCACCGCATTCCCCTCGGAACGAGGTATTTTTTTTGGACGTTTGGAGATCATTTGAGCCCGCTGATGATGCGTCAGGCTAAGAGATGAGCACTGCACAAAAATTCTGAGACCCCGCTGTAATAGAAAGGAGAATGCCATGAAAGTACTCGCCCTGAATTCAAGTCCACGAGGCCATGGCCAGAGCGCCCAAGGAGACCTGGGCCTTTTGATGCGCATGAACCAGATCTTTGGGAAACAGGGATAACACGCCTTTGAAGAGGGGGATGTCCAGAACAGCATAAAATTCCTCAAGTGCCACAAGACCGGGTGGTTTTGGCATGGCCGAAGGCAGGGGTGGGGGCCTTGGAGGAGCGACGGTCCGTATATGGGTTCCGTGGGAGCAATTTCGGATACTCCCAAGGGACTCGATTTTTTTCTTGACATTATTTTTGAGCAGGGATATGAATCACACCATGGATACAGACACAAGACACATCTCAGCGATGGATCTCAGGAACTGGTGGTGGCGCAGCTTCAACAGGGAGGTGCGCCCGTCTGCGTTGAGATAGTCTGAAGATATCGAAATTCAAAGACCGCGGGCCCCTCCGGGGGGCCCCCGGTCTTTTTGTTTAAGGTAAATAAAAATAAAAAAGGGCCGTGGGACGGAAGTTCCCACGCCCCTTTTCTATTGCGGAGCGAAACTTGGAAACAAGAACCTCATTTTCTCAGTTCAAGGGGATGGCAGGCAAGGGCAATCTGATATTGGTCTGTCAGGAGATCATGGCGGACACGGAAACGCCTGTCTCGGTTTACCTGAGGGTCAAAGGGATGCCCTATTCCTATCTTCTGGAGAGCGCCGACCGGGGCGAGAGGTGGGGACGATACAGCATTATCGGTTTTGATCCCTATTTGACGGTCCTTTCCTATTGCCACGAGACAGAGGTGGCGGACAAATCAGGCAATAGACAGTCAATCCGCAATCCCTCAAACCCCCTTCTTGTCTTAAGGGCGCTGTGCCGAAGATTCAGGCCTGTTGAGGCGGGCCTGGCGCCTCTGTTTCAGGGGGGATTTGTGGGGTACTGCAATTACGATCTGATGGGAAAATGGGAACGGCTGCCGGGTCGCCCCCACCAGGATGAGAAACTTCCGGAGGCCGTTTTTACAATTTCCCAAAGGCTGATCGTCTTTGATCATCTGAAGCACACGGTGAAGGTGGCGGCACTTAGCCATCTCGAGGATGAGACGGATCTGAAGGAGGCCTATGCCGGGGCCTGCCGGAGTATCGATGAGACCATGAACCTGCTTCAGTCACCAGTTCCTGCTAGCAATATAGAGCCGTTTGCGCTGTCAAAACTCCATGGCAATTTCAGCAAAGAGGAATTTGAGCAGGCGGTAGAGAGGGCCAAGGAATACATTGTTTCGGGGGATGTGATCCAGGTGGTCCTCTCTCAGAGACTCTCGGGAGAGGCTTCCGGGGATGCATTCGCCCTCTATCGAAACCTGCGGAGCATCAACCCGTCTCCCTACATGTTCTATCTCAATTTCGGAGATATCCGATTGATCGGCGCCTCTCCCGAGATCCTCGTCCGGCTCACGGGCAACAGGATCCAGCTTCGTCCCATTGCCGGCACCCGGCCCAGGGGTCATACCCGGGAGGAGGATCTGCGCTTCGAAAAGGAGCTTGTCGCAGATCCCAAGGAACGGGCCGAACATATCATGCTGGTGGATCTGGGAAGAAATGACGTGGGTCGGGTGGCGGCGCCTGGATCGGTGTCGGTGCCCCGGCTCATGGAGGTGGAACGCTACTCCCATGTGATGCACCTGGTCTCCCATGTGGAGGGGCGGTTGAGATCCGACAAAGACGCCTTTGACCTCTTCATGTCGGCCTTTCCGGCCGGCACGGTCTCGGGGGCCCCCAAGATCAGGGCCATGGAAATCATCAACGAACTGGAACCGACCCCGAGGGGGCCCTATGCCGGCGCAGTGGGCTATTTCGGGTTCAACGGCAACATGGACTTCTGCATCACCATCCGCACCATTGCTGTGGCCAAAAACAGGCTTTCCGTACAGGTGGGGGCGGGCATCGTGGCCGACTCTTCCCCTGAGGGGGAGTACAACGAGACCCTCGGAAAGGCCGCGGCCATGCTCAAGAGCATCGAGGAGGCGAAAAGAGATGATTCTGGTCATCGACAACTATGACTCCTTTACCTACAACCTGGTCCAGATCCTTCAAGTGATGGGCCGGGAGGTGAGGGTTTTCAGGAATGATGAGATCACCCTTGACCGCATGGAAAGGGAACATCCTTCAGGGATCGTGGTATCGCCCGGGCCCGGGGGCCCGGATCAGGCCGGCATATCCATGCCGGCGATCCGGCATTTTGGATCGGACATCCCTGTTATGGGGGTATGCCTCGGGCACCAGTCCATTGCCGCGGCCTATGGCGGAAGGGTGAAGCGGGCCGACCGGATCATGCACGGCAAGACCTCCCTCATCTTTCACGACGGCCGGACCGTGTATCAGGGTCTCCCCAACCCGTTCGAGGCGGTCCGGTACCACTCCCTCATCGTTGAGCGGGATTCTCTCCCCGATTGTCTGGAGGTCAGTTCGTGGACCGGGGAGGGGGAGATTATGGGTCTGAGGCATCAGGAATACCGGGTGGAGGGCGTGCAGTTTCACCCGGAGTCTATTTTAAGCAGGCAGGGAGCTGACATCTTACAAACCTTATTCAAGGCATAAGCAGAAGGAGGGACGGATCATGATCAAAGAGGCGATTGGAAAGGTGGTCACAGGAGAAGACCTTACCGAAGCGGAGATGGCGGCGGCCATGGAGGAGATGATGGCCGGGAGGGCCACGGAGGCGCAGATCGGGGCCTTTGTCACGGCCTTGAGGATGAAGGGGGAGACCGTGGACGAGATTACGGGCGCAGCCAGGGTCATGAGAAACAGGGCCATAAAGGTACACCTCAATAACCACGCGGTCAACATCGACCGTGATGAGATCAATGTGGAGGATGAGACCATCCTCGACACCTGCGGCACCGGGGGGGACGGCACCAATACCTTCAATGTCTCCACGGCTACGGCATTTGTGGCCGCAGGCGCCGGGGTCAAGGTGGCCAAACATGGAAACCGGGCGGTGTCGAGCCATTGTGGAAGTGCCGATGTGCTTGAGAAGCTGGGGGTGAAGATCGACGTGACCAGCAGCGACGTGGAGAGATGTCTGCAGGAAGTGGGGATCGGGTTTTTGTATGCGCCGCTCTTTCACGGGGCCATGAAATACGCTGCCGGACCGAGGCGGGAAATCGGTCTGCGCACCATATTCAATCTTATCGGTCCCCTTGCCAACCCGGCCGGGGCCTCGGCCCAGGTCCTGGGGGTCTATGAACCCGGTTTGACCGACACCATGGCCCATGTCCTCAAGAGACTCGGGACCAGGGAGGCGTTTGTCGTATGCGGTGAAGGGACCTTTGACGAGATCAGCATCTGCGGTCCCACCCGGATATCTCATCTTCGGGATGAAGGGATCCGGAGCTTTGACATGACCCCGGAGGAATACGGCCTTAAGCGGGCGGCCCCGGAGGCCATAAAGGGCGGCAACCCGAGAGAGAACGCCTCCATTATCCGGGAAATCCTGGACGGCCGGAAAAAACCGACACGGGACATGGTCGTCCTCAATGCCGCGGCCGCATTTGTGGCAACAGGTCTTGATCGCGACTTCAAAGGAGGTATTGAAAGGGCAAAAGATTCCATTGATTCAGGCCGGGCCAGGGAAAAACTCCATTCCCTCGTGGATTTCACCCAGGGATGCAGGAACTTTGTCCTGAACGATCTTTGAGGGTGACCCTATGAATCCGCGATTGGCCGGGATACTGGCCCAAAAACGCAAGGAAGTGGAAGACCTGAAGGAAAAAGGGGTGTCAACCAAAATGGATGAAGACGTCCCCCCTGTTCGCGATTTCAGAGGCGCTCTCTTCGGGGAGGATCGGATTACCGTGATCGCTGAGATCAAGTTCGCCTCTCCGTCCGCGGGAATACTCCTTAAAGACGGCGATCCGGTTCAAATCGCCCGGATCTACGAGGGGGCCGGGGCCGGGGCCGTCTCCCTCCTCACGGACAGGCGGTTTTTCCACGGAGACATCAGGTATCTGCCCCGCGTCCGGCGTGCCATCTCCCTCCCGGTGCTGCGCAAGGACTTTATCATGGATCCCATCCAGGTGGAGGAGTCCATCCGCTTCGGCGCTGATGCCATACTCCTGATTGCCGGGATCCTTTCGCGCAACCGTTTGAAGGAGCTGCTGACCATGGCCCGGGGATCGGGAATGGCCTGTCTGACCGAGGTCCATAACAGAGATGAATTGGAGAGCGCGATCGCGTGCGGGGCGGACATCATCGGGATCAACAACCGTGACTTGACCACATTTGCGGTGGATATCCATACGACCCTTGATCTGGCCCCCCTCATCCCGGATGGGTGTATCCGCGTCAGCGAGAGCGGCGTCTCAAACCATGAGGAGATCCGCAGACTGAGACAAAGCAATATCCATGCGGTCCTGGTGGGGACCTCGCTGATGAAGGCCCGTGACATGGGGGCCAAAACCAGGGAACTGGCGGATGCGGGAAGGGGCAATGGCACGGGTTAAGGTGTGCGGTATTACCTCCCTTGAAGATGCACAAATGGCGATTCGATCAGGGGCGGATGCCATCGGCCTTATCTTTGCCCCCAGCCCCAGAAGGATCCGGCCGGAAGAGGCGCGGGAGATTATCAACAACGTTCCCCCCTTTGTGAAGACCGTCGGGGTCTTTGTGGACGAACGGCCCTATGTGGTGAGGCAGATCATAGAATTCTGCGGCATTGACCTGGTCCAGTTTCACGGTGAGGAATCCCCGGAGGCGTGCGGGGAGTTTATGCCCTGCACTGTAAAGGCCTTCCGGGTCAGGGACGGGTCCGTGCTTTCATTGATGCGGCAATACCAGGGAAGGATCAGGGCCATGCTGCTGGACGCCTTTTCCCCTGAAAGGGCCGGGGGGACCGGACAACTCTTTGACTGGACAATTGCCGTGACAGCCAAGGGGTTGGGAATCCCGGTCATCTTGTCAGGGGGACTCAACCCCTCCAATATCGGGGATGCCATCAAAAAGGTGAAGCCCTTTGCAGTGGATGTGAACAGCGGCATTGAAGAGCGGCCGGGGAAAAAGGACCCCGTGCTTATGGAAAAATTTATGAAAAGGATCAGAGATGTGGACAAGGGAAGGAATTTAAATGAATAGGAGAGGATACTACGGAGAATTCGGGGGCGCCTTCATTCCCGAGATACTCACGGCCACCTTCGATGCGCTTGAGGATGCATTCGAAAAGGCCAGGGGGGATGCCTCCTTCTGGGAGGAATACTCGGATATGATGTCCGCCTACTCTTGCAGGCCCACGCCCCTTACCTTTGCCGGAAACCTGACAAGACATTTCAAAGGGCCGCGCATCTATGTCAAGAGGGAAGATCTGAATCATACCGGGGCGCACAAGATAAACAACGTCATGGGCCAGGGTCTCCTGGTCAGGCGCATGGGAAAGAGCCGCGTTGTGGCGGAGACCGGCGCGGGCCAGCACGGCGTGGCAACGGCTACCATGGCCGCCCGATTCGGGTTCGGGTGCACCATCTATATGGGAGAGGTGGACGTGGAACGGCAGAGGCCCAATGTCTTCTGGATGGAGCGTCTGGGTGCTGAGGTCATCCCGGTGAAAGACGGGACGCGGATACTCAAGGACGCCATAAACCAGGCCTTTCGGGACTGGGCTGCCCATATGGAGGATACCCACTATGTACTGGGCACCGCCTGCGGTCCCCACCCGTTCCCGGAGATGGTCGCCTATTTTCAGTCCATCATCGGCAAGGAGGCCCGGGACCGGATGTTAACACTCGAAGGCAAGATGCCGTCTCGTGTGTATGCCTGCGTGGGAGGCGGCTCCAACGCCCTGGGGATCTTCAGCGGGTTCCTGGATGATCCGGTGGACTTGGTAGGGGTTGAGGCCGCGGGAGAGGGTCTGGAAACAGGAAGACATGCGGCCAGACTTGCATCCAATGATGGATCCATGGGTGTGGCCCAGGGGTATAAGACCTATTTTCTCCAGGACCGTGAAGGACAGATGAAAGAGACCCACAGCGTGGCCGCAGGCCTGGACTATGTGGGCGTCTCCCCGATCCTTGCCTCCCATCGGGAGACAGGGCGAATCCGGTTTGAGGCGGTGACCGATTCAGAGGTTTTGGACGCCATGTCGCTCACCATCAAAAAGGAGGGCCTGATACCGGCCCTTGAGTCGTCCCATGCCTTTGCCCAGGCCTTCAAAGAGGCCCCTTATCTGTCGAGAGACGATATCATCCTGATCAACCAGTCGGGCCGGGGAGATAAGGACATCTTTACCATTGCCGATGCATTCGTCGATCCGGGCTGGCAGCGATTTATCCGCAAAAAAGGATGTGAGTATGGCACTTGAATCTTATATTCGAAAAAAGCTGGAGAAAAAGGATATCCTCCTGATGACCCATACGGTGCTGGGATACCCTTCCATTGAGGATTCCTTCAGGATCATCGAGACCATGGTGGCGGCCGGTGTGGATCTGATGGAACTGCAGATCCCCTTTTCAGAACCGATGGCGGACGGTCCTGTGATTGTCCGCGCCAATCAGGCGGCCCTCAAACAGGGAGTCGGCGTGGAGGGTTGCCTCGATATTGCCGAACAGGCCGTTCGATCGTTTGATATCCCCTTCCTGCTGATGACCTATTATAACATCCCCTTTTGCTACGGTGTTGATGCGTTTGTGGCTTCCATGGCCGAAAGGGGCCTGCAGGGGGCCATCATCCCGGACCTGCCGGTTGAGGAGGGCCGTGATTACCTGAAGGCGATGCAGCGGCACAACCTGTCTTCCATTCTGATGTTCTCGCCCACCACATCGGAGACTCGGATGAACCTGATCAGCGGCCTTGCCCGAGGCTTTATCTATTGCGTGGCGCGGAAGGGGGTCACCGGAGCGGACACGGCCTTTTCCCGTGACGTGTCCCTCTATCTCGGCCGATGCCGCAAGGCCTGCGGGCTCCCTCTTGCCGTGGGATTCGGGATCAAGGATCGACGGGATGTGGATTTTCTGAAGGGGAAGGCGGATATCGCGGTCATAGGAAGCCGGACCATCCGCGAGGTGGAGGAGAAGGGGGTCGCGTCCGTGGGCGGATTTATCCGCGGGTTGCGCCCATAGGGTCATTTTCAGGGGCGTCCGGGGATACAATCCTTGATATGCCGCCTGGAATAGTGGTAAAAAGCCGTGCATGATGTTGAAGGGTCTGAAACTGGAAAGGAGGGAAAGGAACCCGCATGCACAATAAGCCTGTCTCCCGTTGCCCCAGGAGCATTTGGCATAGGGGGTTTTTCATGATGTGTTGCCTCCTTTTCGGGGCGGCATGGGCGGCACCCCCCGGCATCATGGCCGGTGCCCCTGTTTTGCCCCCTCGGCCGGTCCCCTCAGAAGCGTTGCAGCAGGTCCTGCACCGCGTGGTCGTTCGAAACCTCCGGAAACACCCCTGCCTCAAGCCGGAAGACGTCCACGTGGCCCTCATCGATCTGGCCGATCCGAACCGGCCGGAACTCGCCCATATCAATGGTCATCAACCGGTATATCCCTCGAGCGTCATCAAGATGGTGTACATGGGCTATGTCTACCGTCTGGCCGGCACCGGGAAGCTCACGATCACCCCGGAGGTCTACCAGAAGCTTTATCAGATGATTCACCCTTCCAGCAATACGGCCACTGCCTGGATTGTGGACCTCTGGAGCGGCACATCGGGAGACGACCTGAGATCTCCCGAGGCGTACCGGGAATTTGCCCACAGGCGAAACGCCTGTAACCGGTGGCTTCGGTCCCTGGGGATTGAGGACATCAATGCCTGCCAGAAGACATGGGGGAGCCCGATCCCGCCAGGGGAAAGGCAGTTCTTGCGGAATGGAGCGCCTTCGGGCCCATGGGTCAACCGCAATTCCATGACTGCCGTGGCCGCGGCCAGGTTCCTGCAGCTCGTGGCCCAGGACGCCCTGGTCGACAAGAAAAGCTGCGATGCCATGCGCAGACTCATGGAAAGGGATGTGCAGAAGCAGCGCTATCAGAGGATGCGGATCGCCGGTGGCGCCCCTGCGGGCGCCAAGGTCTATTCCAAGACCGGCACCACGTCCGACACCTTTCATGACGCCGGGATCGTGGTACTCCCCGATGGACCCACATTCGTGTTGGCCATCTTCATCACAGGTCCATGCCGGACCGGTTTTATCAGGGATGCGGCCCACGATCTGTCCGATCATTTTATGGATGACACGTCGAAGGGATTGGGGAATTGAGGAATTGGGGCGCATTGCTCGTCCTGGGCATAAAGACAGCTCAACCCATCTTGTTTTCCTGGAATGATCACGCTTGATGCATTCGTAAAAAAAAGTCGTCACCCCGTTGAAAAACGGGGTCCAGAGGTTTTGTAACTGATTGAATCCCGCTGTTGCGGGACTGGATTCCGGCTTTCGCCGGAATGACGAAAAAATGACATTTCATGACTTTTTACGAGACCATCACGCTTGATGCGTGAAACGAGAAAGATAAAGGATGCGAATTATGAACGCAGTCTTGAAATCCATCGTGGTTGGGGGCCTTATCGCCTTCATGGTGTTTGTCCAGTTATATGATCCGGGAACAGCACCCCTGCGGGTGGTGAGTCTTGTGGCGGGCCTGGGCATGGCGGCCGCACTGGCGATCCTGGCCCGGGCAAGAGAGGCGTCGCCCATTCATAAGGCCATGCTCGGCTTTGTTCTCCTGTCAGGCCTGTGTATATGGATATGGCCCGGAGGAGCGGGCCGGTTGGCCACCAGATTTTCCATCCCTCTATTGTACGCCGTATTTTTTCTGATGGCGATTGTCCCCCTTCTTCTAAAGCGCGAGGGCTTCACCCTCTATTTTGCCAGAAAGACCGTGCCCGATGCCGTGTGGCAAACAGATCTGTTTAAGGTCATCAACCGGCACGTGAGCGCCTTGTGGGCCGGGCTTTTTCTCCTCGCCTTTTTGTCAGCCCTTATTCCCCATCTCCCGGGAATGGATGGATGGCTGGCCCACGTAATCTTTGAGGGGGCCGTCCCCGCGGCCCTGTTGGTAGGGGCGGGAATTTTTGTGTCCCGCTGGTATCCTTCCTATTACCAGCGGAAGACCCATACAAAAGAGAGACCAAAAACGGCGGAAAAGGCACCTGATTCATCCTCTCGATGGATGCCCCGGACATGCAGGGAACTTCTTGAGATGATGCCTAAAGGCTTTCGTCCGGACGCGGCTGAAGGGGTGTCGGCTGTTTACCAGTTCGAAATGAGCGGCCCTGAAACCTTTGTGGCCCACTTAAGGATTGAAGATGGGACATGCACCTATGCAGATGGTCCCGCCCAGAGCCCCGGAGTGGTAGTCAAGAGTCCGTCCGATGTATGGCTGGCCATATCAACGGGTCAGATGGACGGCCAGGAGGCCTTCATGAGCGGCAAATACCAGGTGGAAGGGGACCTGATGCTCTTGATGCGGCTCCAGTCGTTTTTTTTAAGGCGATAGCATTGTTGAAGGTCCAGGCAGGGGTTCAAAAGTCCGGAGTTTTACGTCGATCGGGGCTTCGCAGGGCCTTGGCATGATGCCAATGCCCTCTTTCACAACAGTGTGTGTTGTCGCATCCTTTTTCCCGCCAGGATAAACCAGATGACCGACAGGACCTGCATGCCCAGCATGAGACCGAAGCCTGCCTGATAACCAGCCGGCGCGTACCTCCCGTCCTGCAAAACCGGCCACAGGTTGATTATTTCGCCGATGCCCCACTGACCCCCAAAGGCCACCACAAATACCATGACATTGAGGCCCGTGTTGACCCGGCCTGCCAGATTTCCGGGAAAGCTCTGACACAAGATGGCGTAATTGAGGACCCCGGCTGCCCCGAAAAAACCGAACAGGATCCAGAGCGGCAGGGCGAGAGACAGGATATGGAGGATGATGAGCCCCTGGATTACCATGAAGACCCCCATTCCGGACACCGAGACATAAAGCGGCTTGATCCCTGACCTGCTGAGGCGGGCGGCCAGGGCCCCGATCAGGACAAATCCCACCACCATTGACGCGGCAATCAGCAGCAGTCCCCGGGCCATGGCCATCCGGCCATAACCTGCCACATCCCGCAGCCAGGGACCTGCCCACAGCGTCTGAATTGCCATAAACGTGGCCTGGGACGTTACGGACCAGGGGGCGATGCGCCAGAAAACAGGGCTTTTATATACGGTGCCGATGCCGCGCACCTGTTCCTTGAGGGTGGCGCCGCTCCCCTCGGCCCTGCGCTCAGGGACAATGAAAAAGATGGCCACCGCTACCCCGAGGGTGAGTACGGCCAGGAGGGTGAATACCATTCTCCAGTCGGTGATCTGTAACGCCGCCTCCACGGGCATCGTGCCGGTGAGTGCGCCCAGCCCCCCCACCGCCACCTGAATCCCGTTGACAAGAGGCAATCGTTCTTTGGGAAACCAGATCACAAATGCAGTAAAGGCGCCCATCAGGCATGAGGAGACCCCAAAACCGATGAGGGCGCGACCGATAATGAGGCCCGGCACGCTGTCGGCCGTCGCAAAGATGAAGGCGCCCACCGCGGCAAAGAGGAGGAGGGAAGCCTCGGTTTTTCGCGAACCGAACCGATCCAGGAGCACCCCGAGGGGGAGTTGAAAGGCGGCAAACGTCAGGAAATAGGTGGAAGTGAGAAGCCCCAGATCACCGGGATTCAGGCCGAGATCCGCCACCAGGTTGGGGGCGATGACCGCATTCACCACGCGGTAGAGATACGAGAAGAAATAGCCGATGGCAAAGGGAATGAAGACACGCAGCAAGGTGGTTCGTGAAGGGGCCAAAGGGGGTGTTGAGTTCATTGAGTTATTGGGTTTATTGAGTTATTGGGTTTACTGGGTTGTTTCTAAGATGTTCAAGCCGTTGAATGCCGGAACATTCAATCCCTCGTTCCAATGCCCTGCGCAGGAACAACTTAAGCGATGCGCTGCTTGGTCCGGGGTTGTGGATGTCGCCTAATGAAACCCGATGGCCGCCTTGGGCGCCTCTGCAAGCTGGATTTCACCAAACATCTTCTCATATTTTGAAACATTTTCCTGAAGGGCACCGAGGATTCGTTTCATATGACCCGGACTCACAATCACCCGTGAGGTGACGCTGCCTGCGGGCGGCGCTACCATCAGAAAGTCCATGACAAATTCCTCTTTGGTGTGGGAGACCACCATATTATTGGCATAGGCGCCCGGCTGCAGGTGATCCGGGAATTTTACCTGCATTTCCTTTTTTCCATTCGGCATTGACCATCACTCCTTATTATGTGCGGTTGAATCGATTATAAGATACGTGGATCCAATTTGCGAGTCATTATTCACCCCGGCCGCTTCCCTCCGGGAGAAAGCCCCTGCTCACCGGAGATCAGTCCGGATGTTCCGACAGGCGATCCTCTACTTTTCCGAGGATTTGTCCACGAAGGAGATCCAGGGCCTCCTGGATGCCGGGAGTGGGGATCATGCCGCATCCCTTGGCGGGCCGGATATGCCAGCCCGTGGCCTTCCGGACGATCTCGATCCAGATATCCTGGGAAAGATGCGTTTCTATGACGATCACCCTCACCATTGCACGCTCCCGGACCGGGTCATAGAGGGTCTCCTTCGGGACGACAGTGGCTTGTCCCCTCATGGGCGTCAGCTTCAGATCCTCCATGCAAAAGGATGACACAACGCGGGTCTGCAATTCAACTTCCTCCTTTTCGGGAATAGGGATATGCGCCACCTTGTTAAAAGAAATCCTATAGAAATGATCCTGCCCCTTCTTTTGCCACTTTTTTTCGTACATGGTGCCGAATTGCGGAGGGATTATCTCGCTGCCGATCCGGAAACCCGTTTTCATTCCTTCTTTACATATCCATCGGGCATGGGCCGGATCATCGGTTATCACAAAGGCCTCGCCTTCCGGGACCAGTCTACTGTTGAGAAGGCAAATAAAGGATTTTGAAAAGAGGCGCTTTTTCCCATGCCGCACCTTGGGCCACGGGATGGGGAACATGGTCCAGGCCTTTTCGATGGATTCCTGCCTGAAGAGGCGGTCCAGGGCCATGGGGGCGCCCGCCTGAACCAGGGCCACGTTTTTCACCCCGGCGGTGGTGAGCTTCTGAAGGGTGCGGCGAATCACAAACCAGTCTATTTCCACCCCGACAAAGTCCTTATCCGGGCTTTCAGCGGCCGTACGGATGAGATAGTCCCCTAACCCAAACCCGAGTTCTACGGCGAGGGGGGCCGATCTCCCGAAGACCCGCTCCCACAGGATGGGTCTCGAAAGGGCCCGCCATGGGACCAGCGGGGCGAGGGAGAAGTGGTGATCCACTGGACGTTTATACAGCATAGGATGCCATTTATCCCCTTGACCTCGAAAGGGCGGATTGGAACCGTTTCATCCGGTAAAGATGGGTCTGGTCCGTCATTCCGGCCCCTTGAGCGGGATATCCCATTTTTTCATGTACTTCCAGACGGCGGTCCTGCTCACGCCCAACCGTCTTCCCGCTTCGGCCTTGTTCCAGCCGCATTCATGAAGGATCTCCATCAGCATGTCGCGGGAAAGCCTTATATTTGAAGAAAAACGGTCAGGGGGAGGATGGGGTGCTTTGGATGAGGCGCCGGGCTGGTAGGGGAGCTGGCGGATTTCAACCGGGAGGTCAAAAATATCGATCTGCTCGCCGACGCAGAGGACAAAGGCATGCTCAATGGCATTTTCCAACTCACGCACGTTGCCGGGCCAGTTGTAATCCATGAGGATTCCCATGGCCGACGGCAGAACGCCCTTGATCCGCTTCCCGGTTTTTTCATTCTGGCGCCTGATGAAATGGCTTGTCAGGAGCGGGATATCTTCTCTCCGCTTTCGAAGGGGCGGAATATGGATGGGAAATACCTTCAGGCGGTAATAGAGATCTTCCCGGAAATGGCCGCTCTTGATGAGACCGTAGAGATCCTTGTTGGTGGCCGCAATGATCCGGATATCGATGGTCCGCTTTTGGGATTCGCCGACCCGCTCAATCTCCCTCTCCTGGAGCACACGAAGCAGTTTCACTTGAATAAATGGGCTTATCTCACCGATTTCATCGAGGAAAATTGTCCCCCCACTCGCCTCCTCAAAACGACCGACACGGTCCCGAACCGCCCCTGTAAATGCGCCTCTGGCATGTCCGAACAATTCGCTCTCCAAAAGCGACTCCGACAGGGCGCTGCAGCTTACGGGTACAAACGGCATGCCGGCCCGGTTGCTGTTGTAATGAATGGCGCCCGCAACCAGTTCCTTGCCTGTGCCGCTCTCCCCCTGCACAAGAATGGTTGCATCGCTCGAGGCCGTGGCCCGAATAGCTGAGAATACCTGCTGCATGCCATGGCTCTTTCCGATGATGTTGTCAAACCTGTGAATTTCCCCAAGACGCAGGTTGGCTGCTTCCGCCCTTCGTCTGGCCTTTTCAAGTTCCGTGAGATCGGTGACCGTTTCAACGACGCCCTTTATGGAACCATCACCGTCCGTCACAAGTCTTGCGCTCTTTACAACAGGTACGTCATCCCCGTTTTTGTGCCGCAGAAAGCATTCCTGGGCCTGAATCGGTCCATTTTTGTAGATGCCGCACTGGCTGATGCCCGATGGACAGCTTTTGGAAAAGCAGAGGCTGAAATTAAGCATACTGCAGGTATTTCCGACGGCCTCTTCCGCGGTGTAGCCGCTGATACGCTCCATGGCCGGATTCCATGATGTAATATGACCCTGGTCATCCAGGGTAAATACGCCGTCCGCCATGCATTCCAGGAGCAGGCTCGCAAAATTGGGGTCTAATATGGTTTTTTCTGCCATGGCAGTTCTATGTTGCTTGTATTCCTGATCCCAACACACATGGAGAAGGTATTCTCACCGAGCCGCAAAGACACAGGATTTTCCTGAAAAGTCTGGCACCTATCCAATCTGTTATTTCTAAGTTCTCTGCCTCTGTAGCGGTGTTGAGGCATTCTCTGTTTAGGCGCCATATTAAAGATGATCACCTGACAATCACTAACCACTGAAAGAGATCACATAACGTTACCGAAACGTTACCAACCAGTATAAGTAACGCTCTCAGAATTTGTCAACCGGTATTTTTTAGGGATAGCCGTGTCCCGGTCTCCTGTAATATTTGGATTTGTATAATATAATTAATGACTTATTTGAATTCCCACATGACATGGACCCAGGAGCGCCATGATATCACAAGGTGGCACGATTATTGATTAAATGAGGTACAGGCCTCTGTTACGGGACAATCATACAAACGAAAATCCGCTTCAATGGCAAAGGAGATGACTGAAATGGAAGTTAAACAGATCGGATCGGCCGATGGATTCCAAAAGACCATCGAGGATGGGGTTACGCTTATGGACTTCAATGCGCCCTGGTGTGCACCCTGTCGGTCGCAGGAGCCGATTCTCGAGATCCTGGCCCAAAATTTTGAAGGCAAGGCAGTGGTGGCCTCCATGAATGTGGATGAAAACCGGGACGTTGCGGCCAGGCTGGGGATAATGAGCATTCCTACTCTGGTCATTTTTAAAAACAGCAAGGAGATTCAACGGTTTGTGGGGCTTCAGCCCGAGACGACCCTATCAGAGGCCCTGAACAGGCTGGTGAAATAGGGGTGCCGGGCAAGCATAACGTATCGAGACAGTGAATTGTGACTGGGGTGGTCCCATGGTCGAAGGGACGGCCGATGGATGGGCAAGCTCTGTGTTGTCTGGCCGGGATAAACAGTGGGTGACATCGCGCGAACACGCACGTCTGAACACATTCAAAAAGGGAGGATTCCATGGAAAGGATGTTTGAGAAATTCAGGTTGGGGAGCGTGGAACTTGTAAATCGGTTTGTCTTTCCCCCGATCAAGCTCGGGATTGGGAACCCGGACGGAACCGTGACAGAAAGACAGATTGCCTCTTATCGTCAGATCGCAACAAACGGGCCGGCCGTCGTGATCCTGGAGCCTGTTTCCGTAACCGCGAACGGGAGGGAGCATCCCAAACAGCCGTGCGTGCATCTGGATAACAGCGTCCATGAACTCAAGAAGATTGTGGACCTTATCCATGAGCAAGGCAGGCTTGCCTGCCTCCACCTGAATCATGCGGGTGCGGCCGCCCTCCCCAAGATTATCGGGGGCCCTCCCAAGGCGCCGTCGGTCATGACATGTGTGGCCAGGGAAGAGACGGTGTCGGAGGCCCTGAGCGAGGAGGAGATCCAGAAGATCCTCGAGGGCTACGGATCAGCGGCTGCAAAAGGCTGGGAGGCGGGTTTTGACCTGGTAGAAATTCAGGGGGGCCATGGATATCTGATATCGCAGTTCCTGAATTCTAAGCTGAACAAACGGGACGATCGTTATGGCCAGGATCGCACCCTCTTTGCCGGGGAGGCGTTTTCACAGGTGAGAAAGGGGGCCCCCGACCTTCCCTTAATCCTTCGCATATCAGGAAATGAGATGTCCCCTGAGTTCGGCATCAGCCAGGAGGATCTCCTGCCGGTGGTGGAAGGGGCCGCTGAAATGGGATTTTATGCGATACATGTGGGTATGGGAAATGCCTGCTTCAGTCCCCCCTGGTATTTCCATCATGGCAGTCTGCCGGATAAGCCCCAGATGGATGCCCTGGCCTGGGTCCGTCAGCACACCCAGCTCCCCCTGATTGTTGCAGGCAGGATGGGGAGAAAGGAAAAGATCATGCGCGTCCTCGAGGCCGGGACCGCGGATCTGGTGGCCCTGGGGAGGCCTCTTATCGCGGATCCTGAATTGATAGAGAAGTGGCGGAAGGGAAAAGATGAGGAGGTCGTTGCCTGCGGGTACTGCCTCCAGGGATGCCTCCACCGTATGAAGAGCGGAGAGCCCGTAGGGTGCAATCTGAATCCGGGGCTGGGACTGCCTGAACTCGAACAAACCCCAAGCGCCTTGAAGGTCCTGATCGCAGGAGGCGGGCCGGCAGGGATCAGTGGGGCCCTTTATCTGACCAAGAGGGGACATCGGGTAACGCTGGCGGAAAAGGCCGACCGGTTGGGCGGGCAGTCTGCCCTTGCATGGCAGGCCCCTGGAAAGGGGACCATGAAAGAGGGACTGGATGGATTGGAGCACGCTGTTAAGGCAAGCGGGGCCACCATCCTCTTGAATCGTGAGGTGGATGCGGGGTTCATTGAGAGGGAAACGCCGGATCTACTGGTCTGGGCCACTGGGGCGGTTCAGAATGTTCCTGACATCGAGGGGCTTTCGGATCAGTACGTCATGACATCCCTTGAGTATTTTCAAGGCGAAAAGCCGGTGAAAGGCCCAAGGGTTCTGGTCATCGGGGCTGGAAGGACCGGGGTTGAGATTGCCGAGAAGCTGGGAAAAGATGGTTACGAGGTAGTAGCCACCAAGCGGACCGACCCCATCGGCAGCATGATGGAGATGATCACCAAGAAACTGGCCCTGATGCGGATCAATAACATGGAGAAGGTGACCCTGATGCCCCATACCGCGGTAAAGGCGTTTAAGCCCGACCGGGTAGAGGTGGAAAAAGACGGTGAAAGCCTCTCTCTGGCGCCCTTCCAGACCGTGATTCTTTGCTCGGGCATGCTGTCGGCGCCGGGACCGGATGGAGATTGGGTGAAAGGGATCCCGAAAATAGAAGTGATCGGAGACGCCAGGGAGGTCCAGGATATCTTCACCGCCGTACATGCGGGATACGACATGGCCCTCATGTATTAAGCGTCGTAACCATCTCACCAGATTCATTAAAAGAAGGAGATATCTATATGACTTCAATATCATTTGCTGATATTGCCATTGTATCATGCGGGACGTTGAGCATGGAACTGAACCACCTCAGAGACGAAGGCTTTCTGGATACGTCCCATCTTTTTTTGACCACCCCTGGACTTCACGAGGATATCCGTGAACTGGAGCGACAGCTGATCGCTCGGATCCAGAAGGCCAAGGAAAAGGCGGATAAGGTCCTTGTGGTGTACGGCGGCAAGTTCTGCTACGTGAATGCGGATGAGCCTACCCGGACCATGCGAACGATCATTGCCGAGCAGGGACCGGGGGTGACGCGGATCGAGGCGACCCATTGCATGGACATGCTCGCCAGCCAGGCGGATCGGGACAGGATCGCGCAGGAGGTGGCGGGCGGTGAAAAGGTCTGGTGGATGACGCCGGGATGGGTCAAGTTTCGTCATCAGGTCTTCAAGGGGTGGGACAAGGGACTTGCCAATGAGAATTTTCCCAGACACACGGGGGGGGCCGTGGTGCTGGACGGCATCGGATACCTGGACCGGTATATGAATGAGCAGCCGGAGGAATTCCTGGAATACTGCGATTGGATGGGAATCCCCATGCAGGCCTATCCGCTGACCCTGGACCGTTTCAAATCACTCCTGCTGGATCAGGCCAAAATTCTGCTGGGGGCTTAAGCAGGGGGTCGAACCATGGATTCCATTTGGGGAAGGGGAGACTGCAGAAGACAACAGGGGTAAGGACAAAAGCCCATGGCAGGAGGGTCTTCATGTTCATTACAAAACCGGTACTGTCCCTCCCCGCGAAGGGACATTATCGATTAGGCCCGGATGCTCCGGCAAACAGCAGAAGAAGGGAGGAGGATCGCAGCTTACGACCTGAATGAAATGACCAGCACTCCTTTTCACCCCGTAGCCCCCTTTTTGCGGATGGCATCGCCGGAACGTTTTGAGGCTGTGATCCAAAGTATTAGCGATGGGGTCTTTACGGTTGACAGGCATTGGCGGATTACCTGCTTCAACCGGGCTGCCGAGAAAATCACCGGTGTGCCAAGGTCCGAAGCCATGGGAGGAAAGTGCCATGAGGTTCTCGATTCCAATATTTGCAGGAGTGCCTGCCCCATCCAATATACCATTGAAACGGGCCGTCCGGTGGTGGATCTGACGGCAACCTTTACCAGCAGAAATGGTAAACAGATTCCTGTGAGCGTATCTACGGCCCTATTTAAGGATAACGAGGGCGAACTCATCGGAGGCGTCGAAACGTTTCGGGACCTTCGGCGGGTTGAGGCCTTGCGCAAAAAGATTAAAAGGAGCTATTCTTTTGAGGATATTATCAGTAAAAACAAAAAAATCAGGGAGATCCTGGATGTCCTCCCAACGGTTGCCATCAACGAAAGCAGCGTGTTGATCACAGGAGAAACCGGGACAGGCAAGGAGCTGTTCGCCAGGGCGCTTCATAACTTGAGCGGGCGTTCCGGAAAGGCATTTATCGCAGTCAATTGCGGCGGTTTCCCTGAGACCCTGATTGAATCAGAACTGTTCGGCTATGAAGCGGGGGCCTTTACGGGCGCTGTCAGGGCCAAGCCGGGGCGTTTTCGATTAGCAGAGGGAGGGACTCTTTTCCTCGACGAAATTGGTGAATTGCCTTATCCCTTGCAGGTCAAACTTCTGAGAGTGCTCCAGGAAAAGACCTATGAGCCGCTTGGGAGCATACACCCCCGGAAGGCGGATGTCCGGATAATTGCAGCGACCAACCGCAACTTAGAGGGAATGGTGGCTGAGGGCACGTTTCGGCAGGATCTCTTTTATCGGGTCAATGTTATTAAGCTTCAAATCCCACCGCTCCGCGACCGTATGGAGGATGTGCCCCTGTTGATCGATCATTTTATCAAACATTTTTCGGCACTTCATAACAAGGATGTGGTCGGCATTTCTCCCCGGGCCATGAAACTTCTTATGAGCCATGACTATCCCGGGAACATACGGGAGCTGGACAACATCATCGAGCATGGTTGCGTCCTCTGCCAGGCCGGATTCATCAGGACGGAGAATCTGCCGGACTGGATACGTCAACCCACCGAAAATCCGGACCCCGGTGGAAGCCTAAAGGAGGTGGAAAGACAATTCCTCTTGTCGGTTCTGAAAAAGAATGAGTGGAACCGGCTGGCAACCGCCCATCATTTGAAAATTCACAAAACCACCCTGTTCCGCAAGATCAAAAAGCTGGGGATAGAGCTCCCCGAACAGGATGGCCGTTCCTCCAGAAACAGCAGGAGTCGCATATCCGCATCTGAATAAGAGATATTGAGTAGCACTTTTGTTTCAATCTTTCGAATCGCATTTCTTTCTTATCGTTTCATTATATTCCAACCATATAAAAATATTGACTAATTAATTTTGCTCGACGAAATGGAGGGGCCTGGCACGCGTCATGCCTATACAGATCAGTAAAGGGCACATTGGTTTTAACCCATTCATACGAAAGGAGATCCTAATGGCTGAGAATGAGAACAGGGAGATTATGTCAACGGATACCCATACGCCAGCGCGTCCCCTGAAATTCTTCAAGGATGCGGCAGGAAATGGGTGGCTCTGCGACAAGGATATTGATCCTGGGAAGGACTTCAGGATGCAGGGTTGCTGGAGCTGTGATGAAATGGCATTTCCGGATGGTGGGCGGTGACCCATGGGTGGACCTTTCCTGAGAAATGCACGAGGCCCGGCAGATTCCCTAAAAAAGGAAAGGTCTGCCGGGTCCCCGGTTCGGTTATGTGGACGGATAAGTAATGAGTGGCTTTACAGACTTTTTCGGGATGCCAGGCGTATGCTCATAATGGTATAGATCAGAAATGAAATAAGCAGAAGTGCCCCGAGCATCTTGGGATCCTTTACCTTTATCAGAAATGAGATGGTAAAGACGACGACAAAACCGAAAATAACCACGAAGATCCTGGGAAAGTGGCGCAATATGACCCTTCCGAAATGGACGAATCGGATACTGCTTACCAGCAGATAAGAGGTCAGCAGAATCACGGCCCATACAATCCATACATTATCCCAGAATAGAACGGCCCCCAGAGAGACCATGGCGCCGGCAGGACTGGGCAATCCTTTGAAAATTCCCGGGCTCAGCGTAGCATCCTGCTTGTCACGGGCAATAAACCGCCACAGCCTGAAAGCTACTGCGACAAAATAGGTGATGCCGACAGCAAAGGCCAAAATGCTCCAATTGCCTTTTTGGAGAATCAGAAACGCAGGACATCCTCCGAAACTGACCAGATCGGCGATATCGTCCAGCCACGGCCCAAAACGGGTGCCGCCGTGTTTGTCGGCCATTCTCCCGTCGAAAAGATCGAATATCTGGCCGGCCAAAATGGCGATCGCCGCATAAACCGGACGCATCTGAAGGGCGAAGAATATTCCAATGATGCCGCAGCATAGATTGAGGAGGGACAGGATGTCGGCATAAAACCTGTTGGCGATGAGCTTGAAGACAATGGACGAAATCGAAAGGATGATACAGAGGTAGAGTATTTGATTTGCGAATTTGGGAAGGCCGATATCATCGGTCAGCAATGCACAGTAGATGATCAAGGCGAAACAGAGGACCGCTTTGATCTTTCCGAAATTGTTGGCCGCCACGGAGAAATGAGTAAACCGCTTAATAATGTATCGAAATAGAAATTGTCCGCTGGCTTCCACAGCCACAAGTATCCATACCGAAACGACATCCAAACGACCTGCATAGGCAAAAAATAACATGGGCGGGAGATAGGTCAGCTTGTCGCAGAGGGGATCGATTTCTTCTCCAAAAGGGGTCACCAGATCGCAGTTTCTGGCGAGAAGACCGTCCACGCCGTCCATGACTGCAGAGAGGGTGAAGAGGAGAATGCCCAGAAACTGTTGCTCGGTCCGGAAGTAGAGGAGGATGCCTGACAACCCGATCACTACCCGCCACACGCAAATGGCGTTTGGATGGTAATACCAATGTTCACAGAGGTGTCTCTTGCCCCTTTGAGTCTTGAGGGCGAAGACAAAACCGAGGTACATGCCCAGCGACACGACAAGAGAAATAAGAATGGCGATGGTGTTATTCATGGGGAGAGTTTCGCATGATCACGTCAGGTCCTGAAAATGCAGGCGCCTGGTTTTTATATATCCGGTAACGACAATGCCTATGGTCACGCCGGCGCTGTTTGCAAGAATATCGAAGAAGGAAAACTCTCTGCCGGGCACGTAACATTGGGCGAATTCAAGTCCAATGCCGAGAAGTGCCATCAAGAGCGCCCCTGTGAGGGCCGTCCGCCTTCCTGCAAATCCGAAAAAAGGAAGCATCGCCAGCCAGGCATAGGCCGCAAAATGCGCCAACTTGTCTGCACCGCTGAAGTGATAAGGGATTTCCATGCGGGGCGTCAAAGAGAGACAGACAACCAGAAGAATAGAGATAACCCAGATAAACTGAATGGTCCATTTCATCATGTTTTTGAATTATCTCATTTAATATGTATGGGAATGCCGGCCACGCTCATGATCACTTTGTCGGCCAGTGCAGCCAGTTTCTGGTTGAGGGTTCCGGCCAGATCCCGGAATTCTCTCCCTAAGGGATATTCCGGGACAATACCGGTGCCAACTTCATTGGATACCATGATCACCGCCTGTCTTCTTCGGGACAATACCTTCAGCAGCCGATCTTGATAGGCATTCACGGCCTCCCGCCCTTTCTGAAGAAGGATGTTGCTGAGCCAGATGGTCATACAGTCGATGAGCGCGACGTCCGCATCGCCGATGTCGGACTGCAAGGTCTCCGCAATGTCCAGAGGTTCTTCGATCAGACGCCATCCGGGTCCGCGGGATGCCTGGTGCAGTCGTACCCGTTCGGCCATTTCATCATCCTCCACCTGGGCGGTAGCCACAAAGAGACAGGATGCGTAGGTCTCTTCGGCATACCTGAGGGCCCAGGAACTTTTGCCGCTCCGAGCGCCGCCCAAAACCAGAATGATTTCTTTGTCAGTCGATGGGTCCATGTCGGGTCAAGTAGCGTGGAAAATGCATTAACCAGGAAAATCTGTTGAGATACGGATCAAAGCGTGAACTCGCTTCCCTCTTTAGCCGCATCAATGACGATGTCGTGGTTGCCGTCCATCGCGGTATGGCGGCATTCTTCAACGACGGCCGATAGATCCGCATCTTTTCTGGCAGGTGCATGATGAAAGAGAATGAGTCGTTGTGTGCGGGCCTTCAAGGCCAGATCCACTGTAGAGGCGCTGTCTGAATGGCCCCAACCCCGGTGACGGTCGATTTCTTCAGGCGTAAATTGGGCATCGTGAATCAGAACATCCGCTTCTTTGCAGAACCGGACATAATCATCCATCTCTTTTCCCGCCGGGCCATCTGTTACCAATTCGTTGTCCGTTATGAATACCAGTTTCTTTTTTCCCTCTTGAAAGCGGTAGCCGAGGGCGCCCTGGGGATGGTTCAGGGGAATGGCATCGATGCGTGTATCGTCTATGGTAACGGGGCCGCGGCTCAATTCCCCAATATAGTCGATCCGGGCCTTGAGGTCCTCGAAGCTGACGGGGAAAAACCCATCGCCCATCTTGTTGTCGAAAATCACCCTGAGCCCTTTCATCCCGGCAGGAAACCCATCCACTGCGATTCTGGAGGAGGGGTTGAAAATCGGCTCGAAGAATGGGAATCCCTGCACATGATCCCAATGAATATGTGTCATCAGAAGGAGGATGTCGACGGTTTCTCTCTTCGCAATAAAGTGTTCCCCCAGGGGCCGCATTCCGGTCCCTGCATCAATGATGATCCTTCGACCCGATTCAAGAGTAATCTCGAGACAGCAGGTATTGCCGCCATATATGATGGTATCTTTTCCCGGAGCTGCAATGGAGCCCCTCGTCCCCCAAAATTTGACTTTCATTTTAGTAGTCTTACCTGTCTACAGGGCCTCTGTGGAGGCATTCAATTGCCGAAAATAAATATGGACGCATCTGGGTGCGGGTTCGCAGGTTACGTGATCTCGTCAAGTGTGTCAATCCAAAAAGCCACGGGGCTGAAACGGTTCATAGGCGCTCTCTCCACTATTTACCATGAAAATCTCACTGGGGCAGTCATCGGTTATTTGTTATCGGGTGTAGGTTTGTGAGTCTTTCTGACCCCGCCTATTCGCGGGATTAACCGGTAACGGCCAACCCACTCTCATTTGAATCTCCGTGGGGGCGAGGTCTTCCTCATGCGTATTTGCCCTGATACAAAGAGGCAAAGACCTTTGCATCCGTCATGATATCCGAAATCCGGCAATATTCATTGGGCTGATGCGCTGTATCGGGGCAGGTTGACCAGACAGCAGCCGGAAGATCCTTTTCACGAAAAAAGGCGGCCACCGTACCGCCGCCGATCCCCATCGGTCTTCCCTGATTGCCTGTGACCGCCTCGATGGCCTTCGCCAGTTCAATTACCACCGGGGCCTCCGCAGAGGTAGGCGGCGCAGCGTCCTGACGATGAACCGTCTCCACATCGATCTGGAGCCCGGTTTGTTCTGCGATCGGCGCCACGATTTTCTTTGCCGCGGAAATGACATGGTCCACACGGTATTGCGGAAGGATCCTGCAATCCATATAGAAGATGTCCTTTCCAGGGATGGTATTGATGTTGGGGACGTTCTCTTCCTTTCTGGTGGGCGCAAAGGTGGATCGCGGGGGGCTGAAAAGGGGGTCTGAAAGATCGAATCGATTATCCAGATCCCCCAGCGCGACAATCATTTTTGCAGCGCCATAAAGAGAGTTTTTTCCCTTTTGGGGGGTGCTCGCGTGACACTGATGGCCTGTGACAGTGAATTTCAGCCAGAGCATGGACTTCTCCGCCACCTCGATCATGGTGCCCTCCTCATTGCCGCTGTCGGGCACCACGATGAGATCTTGGGGAGTGAAAAAATCCTTATGATGCTTCAGGAGATAGCTCAGCCCAAAATGGCTTCCGGTCTCTTCATCGGCAACAACGATCAGTCCCACCGGCCTTTCCAGATTCTGACCTGAATCGAGGACCGCCTTGAGGGCCAGATAGGAGCTGACAAAGCCGTGCTGGTTGTCTTCGACCCCCCTTCCCACAATCCGGTCTCCATCCACGATAACGGTATAGGGATCGTTGTTCCACAAAGAAAGGTCGCCCGGCGGCACAATATCCGAGTGACTCAGGACCCAGACGACCGGACCCTTGTGCCGGCCTTCCCATTTGGCGATCAGATTGGGACGATACCCGTCACGGGCCCGCTCATCCGGGGCATTGATTTCCAGCACTGAATCGGGATTCAAGTCTTGGAGAAGACCTTTTATGTAATCGGTCTTTTCGTGTTCGCCCGAACCCCCGTTGTCCGGCCCCAGTGCTACGCGGGCCGTCAGCTCCCGCTGAATTTGTATGATCTCGTCTTTACTGCCGTCGATATGCTGAAAGACGCTTTCCGGATCGGACATGTCGGTTTCTCCTTTTGCCGGTCGAAGCGAAACGCAGATCCCGCGACACGCGGGATTGCTGGTTTCCGGTTACTCCTTGTTGCCCACTCCTTGCTGCCTACTCCTTACTGGTTGCTGGCCCCCACGCCCCACGTCTATCCCAAGGCGGCCTGACGGCCGCAACCAAAAAGGTATGGGTGCAAACCCTTTTCTCTGTGTTCTTTGTGGCTCCGTGTGAGTCTATAGAATAATGCGTGCTGAGATACAAACAGATTTTCTTGTTCTTTGTTACAGGGTTATTGGAAATAGGGGACTAAGGGCCTAATCCCGAGAGTACGGCAATCCTCTGCATTACCGTATTGAGAACCGACTCGGGCGGGATGTTGTTGTCCGGATAAATCGGGGTGCCGAAAGAAACCCGGACTGCGGTCCTCAAATACATTCTTTTGTAGTGGACCCCTGTGGGAATCAGGGGGAAAGACATCCGTGAGATGATCAACCGCAGCATTCCGGATTTGCCGGGACCCATCCTGTTTTCATAGTAGGTGCCCTCGGGAAAAAGCACGACCCCCTCACCACCTTTCAGAAACGCCATCATGGCCTTTATGGACCCTCTGCTCTTCATCGGTTGTTTCCGATTCAGGGGAATTCCCCCGAGGGATTCCAGTAGCCAGGCAGCCAGCCGGTTGGTGAACAACTCATGTTTGGCGATGTAATAGAGGGATCGGGGCGTGGCAAGGGCAATAATGGGGATATCCTGCCACCGCTGGTGCTTGGGGAGGAGGATAAAGGCATCTTTTAGAGGCAGTCGTTCCCGGCCTTCGATTTTAATGTCGTAGAACGGATACAGGACGATCCTGATGAACCCCGTTACAAATCGGCACATGCGGTCTTTCCTTTGGAGCACCTGGTATTCCCCAAAAAAATTCAAGAGGCGGTCTGTTTAGCCATTCGATGTCCACCTTGGATATTTCTATCCCATAAGTGCACCCTCTGGCGGGGCAGTCAGACTGAGACAGTCATCTCCATATGAGTGCCCGAATCGGGTCCGGCATCCACCATCGCGCCGCTGTCCCATATCTTTTTCGTACAGGGCGTCGCTTTTGTTCTGAATTCAAGAAAATATGGAAAAGGGATTCGGGTGTCAAGTGGATATTGACTTGACACATCTCCGGATATTCTTTTAGAGTGACCCACTATTTCTTCTCACATGATGATAACCCAAGTTACCCCCTACACAGAGCATCTGATGACGCGAAGAGAATACCTCGAGGAACAAAAAGAAAAAGGCCGCCGTCTTATCGGCGTTTTCCCTGCACATTACCCGAAGGAGATCCTTTGGGCCTTTAATTGTGTGCCTGCGGAGATTTGGGATCCGCCGCTTGAGGTTTCCGGCGCCAATGCCCACCTTCAGCCGTATATCTGTTCCGTGGTCAAATTGGGACTGGAGCTGATCCTTCAGGGCAAGGGCGACCTATTGGACGGATTTCTGTTCCCTCACACCTGCGACTCTATCCAGAATATGGCATCCATTGTCTATGATTATCTGGGAGTGGATAAGCCCTGCTATTTTTTTTATCACCCAAAGGCCCCGTATCGGCCATCGTCCCGCCGCTATTATCTGGAACAGCTCAAGTCCCTGGTCTCCCGACTAGAAAGCGATCTAGGGCCCATGAGCAAAACCGAGCTGAAACGACGGGTGGATGAGGGGTATCATTTGGCGTCCCTTCTGAGAGAGATCTATGATGAAAGGCGTCATGGGATGCTTTCAGCCTCTAATGCCGATTTTTATCGCATGATCCGTCAGGGGGAGTATCTCCATCCCGATGATTTTATCCCCGTGTTGGAGGATTTTCTAAAGGCGTACAGGGGAGGAGACCGGAGGGGACCCGGTGTGATTCTGAGCGGTATTCTCCCCAATCCACCGGAGATCCTGAACCTTTTGGATGAACTGGGGGTAAGGGTGGCGGATGACGATCTCTTATGCTGCGGTAGGAGGATTCCGCTGAATTCAAACATGGATCAGGACCCCTTTGAAGCGCTTGCGGACAGCTATTTTAGCATGCCGCCTTGTACCACCAAGGACTCGCCGTTGGAGGCGCGGATAGATTACCTCATGGAAAAGATAGCGGTCAGCAAGGCCAGGGGGGTGATTTTTTATCTGGTAAAATTTTGCGAGCCCGAATGGTTTGATGTCCCCCGTATGGCAGAGGCCGTGAAGAAAGGCGGTGCAGCCGTGCTGACAATGGATGTGGACCTGAACCAGGGATTGAGCGGTCAATTGACCACACGGATTGAAGCGTTCGTGGAGATGATCGGCCGGCGATGAGAGGCGCAAGGCGTGAGGTAGAAAAGTGCTCCGTGAGGCGTTGAGGGTTTAAATCGGAATTCTTCCTCTTCAACTTCAGGCACCCTAAACGCTTAAGTCCAAATTTGGAAACACCAGCATCCAGCATCCAGAATCCAGTATCCAACAACCAGAGAGAGATTTCACCATGTCGCTTGCCAAGCGTGTCCGTTACCATTTTATGAAAGATGTCGGGGCCCCCGCTGTCATGCGTCTTTCCGCCGCCGGAAAAAAGAAAGGCCATAAAAGGTCCAAACCCGGTTTCGGTCCCGGGCTCAATTGTGCCACCCGGCTGAAGGAGATCATGACCCGCCACTACTTTCTCTCCCGCTACGCGGAAGGGGCAAAGCCGGTGGCCTGGGTCACCAGCGGCGCGCCCGTGGAAATCCTGAGACCCTTTGGATTTTATACCATCTATCCTGAGAATCACGGCGCCCTCTGCGGGGCACAGAGGCTTGGACCGGAGCTTTGTGCAGAGGCGGAGGCGCGTGGCTACCACCAGGATCTTTGCTCCTATGCCCGCATTGACCTGGGTCATTTCCTTTCGGGCAAGACGCCGGTCGGCAGGTTGCCCAGGCCCGACCTCCTCTTTGCTTCCAACAACATCTGCCAGACCGTTGTTTACTGGTACCGGGTCCTGGCCCATCAATTGAAAATCCCCCTCCTCCTTTTTGACACCCCTTATAATTTTGAAGATATTGCTGAGATGGATGTGGTCTATATGGTGCAACAGTTGGAGGAGATGATTCCGGTCCTGGAACAGGTATCGGGGCGCCGCTTTGACCATCGCAAATTTCAGGAGATGATTCGTATCGCGAGGGATTCATCGTTTGCCTGGGGCGAGGTCCTTGCCACCATGAAGACACACCCTGCGCCGATGACCATCTTTGATGCCTTTATCCATCTGGCGCCGATCGTCTCCCTTAGAGGACTTCCGGTGGCCCTGGACTACTACAATATACTACTGGAAGAACTGCGGGAAAGGATTGAGAAGGGGATCGGGGCCATTCAAAATGAGCGAAAGCGATTGATGTGGGACAACATCGCCATATGGTACAAAGTCCGCGAGTTTTCAAACCTGTTCGCCGATCGGGGGATGAACTTCGTTACGGCCACCTACACCAATGCCTGGGCGGAAACGACTTCCCTCATGGATGCAGATCGTCCGTTTGAATCCATGGCCAGGACTTACAGCCTTGTAGTGCTCAATAACAATCTGGACCACCGTCTGCGGCTGATGGAAAGACTCGTCAAGGAGTATGATGTGGACGGACTGGTCATCCATTCGGCCAAAAGCTGCAAACCCTATTCCGTAGGACAGTACGACCTCAAACGGCTGCTGATGGATCGCCTGCAAATACCTTCAGTGATCGTTGATGCGGATATCACCGATTTTCGGGCGTATTCCGAAGAACAGACGAACACGCGTCTGGAGGCCTTTTTCGAAACCCTGGAAGGATGACGTCAAAAGATCAGGAAGCAGTATGCAGCAGGCAGTAGGCAGTTACAACCCAATGACCACAGTCTGGCGCGGAGCATGGCGGCCCAAGGTATAATGACCGATGACTGATGACCCCCTAACAAGCATCAAAGGCGGTATGAAAAGCCGGGACTATGTTGCAGGAATAGATGTCGGCTCGCTCAGTACGGAGGCCCTTATTCTCGATAGGGAGGACGGAACCGCGGGTTACGCGATTGTTCAGACCGGCGCCAACAGCACGGATGCGGCGTCCTCCGCCTTAAAAATGGCACTCACCGCATCGGGGATAGCGCGTGAGCAGATCCGGCGAACTGTGGCAACCGGTTATGGACGCGTCTCCATCCCATTTGCTGATAGGCGGGTCACCGAAATTTCTTGTCATGCCATGGGGGCCTTTCACCTCTTTCCGGACACGGGGGTCGTTATCGACATCGGCGGCCAGGATTCAAAGGTGATCCGCGTTGGAGAGGGAGGGAGGGTCCTGGATTTTGCCATGAACGACAAGTGCGCGGCCGGCACGGGCCGTTTCCTTGAGGTTATGGCAGATAAGTTGCAGGTTGAGCTGGAGGATATGGGGCCCCTCTCCTTAAAAGCAGGGGGAGAGGTGGGCATCAGCAGTGTCTGTACGGTCTTCGCGGAAAGCGAGGTTGTATCCCTTGTGGCACGGAACCACCCCAGAGAAGAGATTATCCGGGGGCTCCACCGCGCCATCGTAAACAGGGTATGGTCAATGGTGACGGGGATCGGCATTCACGGCGCGGTGACCATGAGCGGCGGAGTTGCCAAGAATACCGGCGTGGTGAGGCTCATAGAGGAAAAACTCGGCCAATCGATTCATGTTTATTCCGAACCGCAGATCATCGGCGCTCTGGGTGCGGCACTTATGGCCAGGAGAGATCTTCAGGGCCAGCAGCAATAGGAAATATCCGGTGTACCTGCTTTAGTCAGACGACAACATCTTCTTCGTTCCCTTCATTATCTTCTGTAAAAATCAAGAACCAAAAGGTATGCTTTTTTTTAACGATCTGCAATAAATCGATTGACAACATGCGGAAAAGACTATAATAGAAGCCCAATATACGGGTATGTCATGTTCATGTTTGTTTTTGCCGCCTTCTGAGCTGTTCCGATGCTCAGAAAGGAAAGTATGTAAACTTCAATCTTCAAGGAAAGGAGCATTTAATGGCTGCCAAAGAGACGGGCAAGAAGGATGCGGGCAAGAAGGGGAACACCAGAAAGACCACGGCGTTAAAGAAACCAATGACCAAAACGGAGCTGATGAGTGAGATTGCACAAAACACCGAGCTTACCAGAAAACAGGTATCATCGGTATTCGAGGAATTTGCTTTCCTCATCGAGCGTCATATCAAGAAGCGGGGTCCCGGTCAGTTTACATTTCCCGGTCTTTTCAAAATTGAAGTTAAGCGTAAACCCGCGACCAAGGCGCGCAAAGGGATCAACCCTTTCACTAAAGAAGAGACCGTGTTCAAGGCCAAACCGGCTCGCCGGGCGGTCAAAATCCGCCCCTTGAAGAAAGTCAAGGAGATGTCTGCCTGATAGAATGGTCCACGTTTCATCAGGGTCCTTGTGCCCGTATAGTTTTCTTTGATGATTGTGTCAGACGTTGTTGAATAACACAAAAGCCCCATAGATCCAAACCGGTCCATGGGGCTTTTCTATTCACTTCGGCCGTCAATCGCTTTGGGCCGGTGCTTTGCGTGGGAGGGTGTCTCGAAAGCGCTTTCAAGAGTACTCATCATCATATTGTGATATTTTCCCTTACCGCGCACAACACGCTTGATATGGATGTGCAGAGAGCAAGAGAGCTGATTCACACCCCCGGATGGATCGTAAATGCCTTTGCATGCCTCAGCGTGCCGGAAGGCGTCTTCAAAGATAATCTACGAATTGCCGGCTGAGGCGGGCGCTCCGTTCTTCCCATCCCAGGGTCTCGCCGCCTTGTTGAAAAAGCGATTCTCCGGGATCTTCTTTCCACCGTTCCTCTCGTTGTCAGGTCAATCCCTCGAAAAAATTACTGTCCGGCACGGTTCAATGCATCCAGCTTTTCCCTTGCCTTTGCTGCATACGCGCTTTCGGGATGTTTTTGGATTAATTTGCGGTAAAGTTCTTTTGCATGAGCATGGTTTTTCTGCAGCTCCTCCAACTGAGCGGTTTCAAAAATTTCCTTGGCGTTCTCTCCCGAACAACCGCCAATCATCAGTGCGGCAAACATCGTGAAAATCATGATGAGTCTCTTCATCGCTAAACCTCCAGTCTTGGATTCCGGTGTCAGTGGGAGAAACAATAAAAACAGTGTGGGATCGGCTCATGGTGACTCTGGAATAATTTGCCTATAATCTCATAAATCCATGCAGGAATGTCAATTCAAACCTATAGGATTGAATGTTCTAAAGCGGATACCCGCAACCAATTCCGCCCAGGCGGGGCTCACACAGAGACACAGCGCACACAAAGGTTTTTTTGTAAATAAACGGGAACATGCCCTTTTCTCTGTGTTCTTTGCCTGCCCGGTGAAACTTTTTCTGTGTTGTTTCACTCGGGGTGGCTCCGTGTGAGTCTATAAAATAAGGCGTACTGAGAAACAAACAGATTTTCTTGTTTTTTGTTACAGGGTTATTGGAAATAGGGGCCTAAGGAGCAGAGATGGTATTTAAACAACGCAGGAATGAGGTTGCCAGGAAGTTCAGAGCTCTCTATAAGACAGCGCGCCCCCGAAGAATTATAGGGGCGCCTGGTTCGAATTAACGTCGAAGCTTGAAATCTGAGATTTGGCCCTTAATATTGGGTTTTGATGAAAGGACGCGTGAGGGAGGCAACATGAAAACATCAGATAATTCTTCTCGTCAGTTGGCACTCTGGATTTTGGTTTGGTTTCTGGTTTTGGGGATGGTGCTCGCCGGTGTCGGGTATTGGGAATTGGGACTATTCAAGGAGAGTCTGGATACACACCAACAGAAGGTCCTGGATCCTCAATTGTTGGCTGAAATTGAACTTTCCTGGCGGCATATAACCCTGAGAGTTGCTTCGGTTCTGGCAGCAGGTCTCGCGGTTATCGGATTTCTTGTCTGGTTGAACCTTCGTTCGGCGATTCGGAAGGGGAGGACAGGAGATACCCGGGTCGCACCGTCACCACCGGTCAGGGCAGGGAAAGAGATGGCAATACCCCCTGAACAGTCATCCGAGGAGAAGAAAGCGCAGGCAAGGATCGATCAGCGGAGATCTCTTCATCTCCTTTCTCTTTTGCAGAGGGAAGGGCGGCTGGTGGATTTTTTACAGGAGAACCTTCAGGCCTATGATGACGCTCAGATTGGGGCTGCTGTCAGGGGGATACAGGAGAGCTGCCGGGAAAGTCTGAATAAATATGTGGCCCCCAAGCCCGTCATCGACAGGGACGAAGGGGAATCGATAATGGTTGACGCCGGGTTTGACGCCAACAGCATCCGGCTCACAGGCAATGTGTCCGGCCGGCCCCCGTTCAGAGGGACCTTGCAGCACCGGGGCTGGCGGACTACCGGTCTGAATCTCCCTACCCTGTCAGGTTCTCAGGATCCCACCATTATCGCACCGGCAGAGGTGGAAATTGAGTAAGGAGTATTCCATGTCTGAACCCGTTTATGTGATAGGGATAGACCTGGGCACCACCAACAGCGTGGCAGCCTTTGCCAAAATCCCGGTCGATGAATATGATGAACCCGCCATAAACATTTTTAAGATTCCTCAACTGGTGGGGCCCGGCTCGATCGGAGAAAGCGCGGTGTTGCCGTCTTTCCTGTTCCTGCCGGCTCCCCACGATCTTCCGGAAGGGAGTCTTGAATTGCCCTGGGACAAGGGGAATTCCCTGGCAGTGGGAGAATTTGCGCGGGACCGGGGAGCCGAAATTCCTTTACGGGCGATTGCCTCCACCAAGTCATGGCTTTGCCATACCGGTGTAGACCGAAACGAGGCGATCCTCCCGTGGGAGGCCCCCGAGGACAGCCCCAAGCTGTCGCCGGTGGAGGCCTCTGCAGCCATTCTGAGGCACATCAAGGATAGCTGGAACCACGTCATGGCCGAGCATGATGAGAGGTTGCGTCTGGAGAACCAGGAGGTGTTCCTGACAGTCCCCGCGTCTTTTGATGCGGTGGCCAGGGACCTGACGGTCAAGGCGGCAGAACTGGCGGGTTTCCCCAAAAGCACCCTTCTCGAGGAACCCCAGGCCGCCTTTTATGCATGGCTGAACTCTGCAAAGGAAGGGTGGCGGGAACTGGTAAGCGTGGGGGATCGAATCCTGGTGGCGGACATAGGGGGTGGAACCACGGATTTCAGCCTGATCGAAGTCTCCCAGGAAGAGGGAGGACTGGCATTGGAACGGGTCGCCGTGGGGGACCATCTCTTGGTGGGCGGGGATAACATGGATTTGACCCTGGCGTATACCGTGGCCAACCGGCTGGCTGTGAAGGGGCAAAAGCTGGACGCCTACCAGATGAGGACCTTGTGTCACAGTTGCCGTTCAGCCAAAGAGCACCTATTCAGGGAGGAAGGGCTTGATGTCTGGCCCGTTACGATTCTGGGCAGGGGAAGCCGGTTGATCGGCAATACGATCAAAACCGAGTTGACATGGGGAGAGGTGGAGGAAGTCTTGACCCGCGGTTTTTTTCCGGAGTGCGACCGGACGGTTCGTCCACGGGAGCAGCTTCGCACCGGGATGAGGGAGATGGGCCTTTCGTATACGTCCGACCCGGCCGTTACTCACCATCTGGCCCGGTTTCTGGGCCAACAGGACGCTGCGTATGCCGAGGCCGGAGAGGGGAGGTTTGTATGCCCCACTGCGGTTCTTTTTAACGGGGGCGTTATGAAGGCCGGGGGCTTGAGAAGACGTGTGCTCGACCTCCTTTCATCATGGGCGGACAGCGAGAAACAGCCGCGACCTTCGGAAATTGAAACCCATGATTTTGACCTGGCCGTGGCAAGAGGCGCGGCATATTATGGCCTGGTCCGGCGGGGTAGAGGGGTGCGCATCCGCAGCGGGCTGTCAAGGACGTATTATATCGGGATTGAAGCCGCCATGCCGGCGGTTCCAGGGGTCCCTACACCGGTCAAGGCCTTATGCGTCGCCCCTTTTGGCATGGAAGAGGGCGCCGAGGCCCGGATCCCGGACAAGGAGTTCGGTCTGGTGACGGGCGAGCCTGTCAGGTTCGACTTCTTAGGCTCCACCACCCGCCGTCATGACGCCGTCGGTACGGTGGTGGAGGACTGGGGCGGAGAAATTGCACCGGTCGCCACCCTTGAAACCCGGCTGGAAGGGGAAACCGGGGCCGTTGTTCCCGTAACCCTTCAGATCAAGGTCACAGAGGTGGGGACCCTGGAGCTGTGGTGCGTCGCCCGGGAGACGGATCGGAAATTCAAGCTGGAGTTCAATGTGAGGGAAAGGGGAGGGCGTTGAGACTTGAGCATTGAAAATCGAGTATTGAAAGGCCCGCGGCCGACCACTGAACGCCAACGGAGTGACCGTCTCCGGGACGCGGAGCTCGGAACGCGGAGTGGGGAGATCGAAAATAACCTCATGACAATGAAGCGAATGACGGCCCCAGGCCTGATGACCCATGACCACTAACTACATCGTAGGAATCGATTTAGGCACCACCAACTCAGCAGTCAGTTATATTGATCTATCTCGTGCGGACCGTGAAGCCCCTCCCCGCATAGAGGGCTTTGAGATCCCCCAGCTTACCGCTCCGGGTGAAATCTCAATGCTCAAAGTCCTCCCCTCGTTTTTGTACCTCCCCGGCGATCATGAACTGGACAACAATGGACTGCAGGCGACCTGGACCTCTGAAAAAAAGGGGGTTGCAGGCGCATTTGCCAGGAACCAGGGGGTAAAAGTCCCCAAACGGCTGGTCTCCTCAGCCAAGAGCTGGCTCTGCCACGGCAAGGTGGATCGCAGGGCCCCTATCCTCCCCTGGGGGGGGGACGGTCAGATAGCGAGGATGTCCCCGGTTGCTGTAACCGCCGCCTATCTGAGACATATCAAAGAGGCCTGGAACCAGGATAAAAGGGAAGACAAAGGGCGCTATCTGGAAAATCAGAATGTGCTTATTACCGTGCCTGCCTCCTTTGATGAGGTGGCCCGGGATCTGACCATGGAGGCCGCTGCCCAGGCCGGATTAAGACATATCACCCTTCTGGAAGAGCCGCTGGCCGCCTTCTACTGCTGGCTGAGCATGCATGAAGGTGGGTGGGACCGGTTTGTCCGGCCCGGAGAATTGATTCTGGTGTGTGACGTGGGGGGAGGAACCACCGACTTCACCCTCATCACCCTTCGAGAGAGGAACGGCCATCCGGTCTTTGAACGGATTGCAGTGGGCGATCACCTGATCCTGGGGGGCGACAACATGGACCTTGCCCTGGCCCATCGGTGTGAAGCACGTCTCCAGGGAGAAATGGGCAGGCGGTTAAGCCTGGACCGCTGGCAGGCCCTTTGCAGTCAATGCCGCCAGGCCAAGGAAAGGCTACTTAACTCCCTTTCCGAGTCAGAGACCATCACCCTGTTAGGCGAAGGGAGGAAGTTGATCGCCGGTACGGTATCCACGCGATTGTCTAAGGAAGAGGTGGAATCGGCCATCCTGGACGGCTTTTTCCCCCTGATCGCGCCGGGGGAATCCCTGATTGAGAAGCCCCGGCAGGGGATGATCGAGTTCGGGCTGCCATATGCCCAGGATCCGGCCATTACCCGTCACCTGATCCGATTTCTGGAACACCACAGGGAGGATGTCAGGGAGATGCTGGGAAAAGCGACGCCGAGGCCGGACCTGATTCTTTTTAACGGCGCCGCGTTGAAGCCTCCCCCTGTTCAGGAACGGATCCGAGAAGCGGTTTCAAGATGGTGTGGTGTGGAAGAGGGACCTCTGCCCCGTATCCTTCAAAATCCTGACCTGGACCTTGCCGTATCCGTGGGGGCCTCTTACTACGGTCTGGTCAGAAAGGGTCAGGGGGTCCGGGTAGACAGCGGCAGCGCCCGGGCCTACTACCTGGGAGTTCATCTTGAGACGGATATGCCGGAGGAGGGGATTGCCCACCCCTCTCTCCCGCAGACAGCCGTCTGTCTGGTGGAGCGTCACATGCCGGAGGGGACCGCGAACGCGCTGACAGATAGAAAATTCCATGTACTTGCCAATCAACCGGTACAATTTTATCTATACAGCTCCAGTTACCGGACAGGAGACCGGGTGGGGGAGTTCGTTCCTGTCGATGATACCCTCACCCCGCTGCCCCCCCTTTACACAGTGATCAAGTTCGGCAAAAAGGCCGGGGAGACTGTGATCCCGGTGGAGGTGGAGGCTGATTACACGGAGATGGGGACACTGGCCGTCTGGTGTCGATCTGCTCGGAGTCCCCACCGGTGGCGGTTCCAGTTCCGGTTGCGGCAAACGGACCCGCCACCTGAGGTGTCGGACAGAGAGGTTTTTGAGGAATCATTGGTGAATGAGGCCTTGGAAGCAGTGAGAAAGGCCTTCTCTGCCAAGGACGGGAACAGAGAGACCACCCGCCTCATCAAGACGCTCACCGCTGTAGTCGATCGCCCAAAGGAACTATGGCCCCTCGGTTTGATACGCCGAATCGCCGATGAACTCCTGTCTCTCAGATCGGCCAGGGGGCGAAACCCGGACCATGAGGCCCGGTGGTTGAACCTGATCGGATTCTGCATGCGACCGGGATTCGGGGACCCCCTGGATGGGCACCGTCTTGAAAATCTCTGGAGGATCTTCCATGAAGGGTTGGTTCATGACAAACATGCCCAGATCCGGTCCGAGTGGTGGGTGTTGTGGCGCAGGGTGGCAGGGGGACTTTCCGCGGGTCAGCAGGTTAAGGTATTACAGGAAATTTTGTCGCGGATCAAGCCCGGCAAGGGGGACAAAAAGAAGAGGCTGGCTCCGCAGGAGCATATGGAGATCTGGATGACTGCGGCCAACCTGGAACGAGTCCCGCAGAATGACAAGGTCGTCTTGGGAGGCCTTCTTTTAGAGAGTCTTCGGCCCGGCAAAACCCGACCTCAATACTGGTGGTCTCTTTCAAGGATCGGCGCCAGAGAACCCCTTTACGGGCCTGTTGACAGGGTGATTCCGCCGGACGTGATTGCCTCCTGGGTTGACAGAATTTTAAAATCCGGATGGCGGGACCTCAGGCCGGTGGGCGCTGCTCTGGCCCACATGAGCCGCCTCGTCGGGGACCGGAAGCGGGACTTGGATCCGGAACTTGTGCAACGCGTAATAGCCTGGATCGCCCCCCATGAATGGTCAGAACAGTACATAACGCCTTTGAAGGAAGTGGTTCCTCTGGACCGGAACGAAGAGAGCGTAATCTTCGGTGAATCTCTCCCCTCGGGAATACAGTTGCGGATGGACTGACACGGATCACTGATCAGAAGGGCGGGATCTGTTGGTGCATGATTTTCGTTCGAGGATTTTCAGGAAAGGGAAGGTTAAGTGTACGGAATTCCCTTCATACAAAATATCTCGTATGTTCAGATAGTTAGGCATTTTCACCCCTCCTGCTGCGATTCTCTCCCTGAAGGAAAAACCCTTCACAACAGTCTTTCCCCTCGCTGCAAATATTAGAATATATCTCCATATATCAATAAGTTAACCTCGTCATCCAAGGGTGGCACGCCAGTTGCTTAAAGGAGGGCTAAAGGCTGTCTTATAACTAACGCCGATAACCGCAACAAAAACAGCCGTGTGCTGTCCCGTCATTCCGGCATGCCCTCAGCCGGAATCCAGTCTGCCGGTCTTCTGGATTCCGGCCGGAACCGTGCCGGAACGACAAAAGGGTAAACGTGCAGTGGAAGGATGGCCATATTTTCTTGTCTTTCATGACAGAAGACCGGCGAATAGGATATTAACATCGCAAGCTCCTTTCCTGGACAGGGATGGATGGGATTGCGGCGAAAGGGTGAACACGGAGATCTAATGATGAGGATATTGATTGTTGATGACAATGAAGCCTTGACCGTTCTCATGAAGGAGATGCTGGAGACAGAAGGGGTTTATGATGTGGAGACGGCGGAGAATGGTGAAGATGGCTATTTAGCCTTTCTAAACTTTAAACCTGATGTCATTCTCACGGATATCGAGATGCCGGTTAAGAACGGTATTGAAATGGTAAGAGACATTCGGGTGCACTATCCCAGCGTAAAAACCATCTATATGAGCGGTGACTTAAACAGATACCGAATGCTCCTTGAAAACGAAGAAACCGAATACAAGGCAGATCTCCTAAATAAGCCCTTTTCGTTTTCAAAGGTAATGGGTCTGTTTCACGAATATCAAAACGAAGCAACTGATATGAGATGCCACTCTCAGGGCGATCTTTGTCAGTAGGTGCACCACGGGGACAGACCACAGCGGTCTCAGCAGCGGTCACCCTTTATTGTCAGTGGCAAACCCCAGTCTTTTCAACCTACCGGCGATTTGATTCTTCATGATCCAGTCCCTTGAAAGGGGATGAGTCGACAGGCACCCCGATCACCGGCAAAGTCGTGTGTGCCGCAATGGCCCCGGCCAGATGAGCGGCCCACCCGGCACCCGCGATAATCACTTCAATTCCGCGATCGGCCGCAGAAACGGCATACGCCCTGGTCAGATCAGGGGTCCGGTGAGCTGAGAGCACCTTTACCTCATGCGGCAGCTCCAGTTCTCTGAGGAGTTCCAAACATCCCTTCATCACTTCTGAATCAGACGCGCTTCCCATGATTACAGCCACTTGTGGTTTGCCTTGCACCATCGGATTCTTGGCCCTTCGGACAAAGGCGTCCAGATAGAACTTGCCGTCCGGTACCTCCTGATAAGCGATCCATTGGTATCGATCGAATTTGAAAAGCAGTACAAAATTGTTTGACAGGTTAATAAACATGCTTATAGTTGCTACGAGATGGACCATCATGCAACAATGTGAACACATGCAAAACGCTTCTATGGAAGAGACCAAGGAACGAATGCCGTGAAAGGAACGTCTAAATGGGTGACTCGGGAGAACTGCGGCAGGGTTCTCAAGGAACTGCGACAAAGGTTCGGCAGCATGTCAGTGGCCGAGCTTGCCAAAACGCTGGGCGTTGCTCGCAGTACGATCATGAGGATCGAGGCGGGACAGACGGCGCCCTCAGACGACATTTTGAACAGATTGAAGGCGATCCAGGTGATTGGAATATCCAGATTTCAGAGTTTGTCAGAAACAGACAAGGACCGGTTTTCACAGATTATCGAGGAGTTGGGCGAGAATCCGGAGTTGTTTGCCACCAGTGGAATGTTAAGGGAACTGACGCCTGCGGGGATACTTGCCGGTCTGGGGACCATCGCAGGCGCGTCCCTAAATGTATCGTCATCCGTGGTCAGTTCCATTCCGATCCTGTCCAGTCTGGCCGGGTACGGTCTGGTGAAGGGACTGAAATCGGTTCTGGAGGCGAACAAGCTGTTGTGCGTCGAGAATCGGGGGGTCTGGGAGATTCAAACACCAAGGGCCGCAGAGCCAGAGAAGGAGGCAAAAGAAATGGACGGAAAAAGGAAAAACGAAGAGAAGAATGGTGGGGTCGGTTTTGATTTTGGGCTTGGCGGGTTGTTCAAGGGCCTGGGCAGTCTGATCGATGCCGCGAACAAGCTGGCGGAAAAGGGCGAAGAGCTGTCCAAATCGGGTGAAATCGATTTCAGCGGACTGGACAAGATCAGGGGGCTAAAAGACCTCAAGGGCGTCTACGGGGTCAGGGTGCGCACCCTGGCTGACGGCAGGCCGTCGGTGGAACCGTTCGGCAATATCAAGCGGACGCCCAAAGGGCCGGTGGTCGAAGAGGTGCGGGAGCCCATCGTGGACGTGTTCGACGAATCCGATGGGATTCATGTGGTGGCCGAGATGCCTGGGATCGACGAAAAAGACATAACCCTCGGTATTCAAGGGGACATCCTCAATATCAGGGCGGAGGACCCGAATCGAAAATACCAGAAAGAGGTGCTCCTGTCTCGAGAGGCCAATGTAGAGGATATGAGGTGGACGTACAAGAATGGGATCTTGGAGGTCAAGATAGCGGCGAAGGGTAATTAGTCATTTGACCTTGGACGTTGGACTTCGGACCTTGGAATACCGCATCATTGGCTTCACTGTCATTCAATAGTCATTCAATAGTCATTCGGTGGTCATTTGGCCTGCGGCCGTCATTCCATCGACATCGGATTTTGGACTTTCAACATCTATGAGAAGCCTCCTTTACATCCCAATGATTCACGCGGACGCCGATCTGGGAAGCATGGCCCCATCCCTTAACAGAAGAAGCCTCGAAATATGCGGGAGGGAGAGGTGGCTCAGACATAAGGAAATCGTCGCGCAGTTCTGGGAGAGGATCCGTGACTATTTTAAAGGGATGGATCCAGCAGGCCTGAAGATTTACCAGGACGGGCTGATGGCCGACGGCGAATTCGGGAGAAGGATCATCGAAGAGGGGGCCAGAAGGGGGAGCCCGAATCATCAGATTGTCCTCGATTTGATCACGCGGGGCGCCATGCTTCGTAAAACTGAGGATGTCGAACTCCTCAAAAGGGAATTCGATCGCATCCTGCAACTTGCGGGAACCGGGTCCGAACCGGAAGAGGGGCTCGTCGCCTCCTACAGGAATGAAGGAGCGCGGCTCATGGCGGAAAGGGACCGGTTCATCGCAAGGACCATCAACCAAACCCTGAAAGAAGGGGAGACGGGGGTGCTTTTTATCGGCGCTTTTCATAACGTCATTGCCGAACTGGAGGATGACATCAAGGTCAGCGAGCTGAAGCGTTTGGATACGGTGAAGGCATATTTTGAGACCGTGCTGGCCGGTGGCGATGACGATGCGTTCGAGCGGTTGGCCTTGTATATGGTTTCAGACAGTCCAAAGTCCGAGGTCCTAAGGCCAGTAGGCAGTAAGCAGTAGGCAGAAAGCAGTAAGAAACGAGTGACGCGTTGGTCCAACGTCCCCCGCCCGGAAACAACCGAATGCCCACCGAATGACAACCAATGACGGCCGCAGGCCAAATGACAGCGAAGCGAATGACGCCTGAAAGGCTAATGGCGGGGCCCAGCTCATTGCGTCTCTGTTCCTCTATTTTCTTGAGATTCGATGTAGCCGGTGGTATCATTCATGCGTCCTTTTGGGACATATAGTCCCCCTAAAAAAGACCATTTGATTCGATATACCAGGATCTCCAGGGTCCCTGATCTATTATTGACCGTGATATTGGCCATTGCTCGAAAATACAATACTCCCTTCATCATGATGTTGAACTTCCATAAGATGGAACTGGCGGGGGAAGGCTCTGAGGATGTTCGATGAAAAAGATACTTATAGTGGATAACGATCGTTTTTTTCTTGAGGTGATCAAGGACCTCCTTAAACATGAGGGGCACGAGGTATTGACGGCGGAAGACGGCCTTTCTGCACTCGACATTCTGGAATCATTTACCCCGGATGTCATATTCCTCGATATGGTTATGCCCAATATCGATGGCAAACGGCTGTGCCGGATATTGCGCAACATGAAGGATTTCAAGGATGCGTACATCGTCAGTCTTTCCGCAACGGCCGCGGAAGATTCCGGCGATATTATGCGGGCAGGAGTCGATGCCAGCATCGCCAAAGGCCCCCTTAACGAGATGGCCGTAAGAATTCTAAACGTTATTGACAAAAGAACGGATTCTCTATCCGAGCTGTTTTCAGAAACGATGGGGCTTCCCGGGAGGATTCGCGAAAGAGGCATTACCCGGGAACTTCTGTCGATCCAAGGGCACTTTGAGATCATTTTGGGGCAGATTGACGAGGGCGTCTTCGAACTGGCCGCGGACGGACGGGTTGTTTATGCCAATTCGGGTGCGGCGTCTCTGATGCATTTGGCCGAGGAAGATATGTTGAGGCGTCCATTTCTGGATCTATTTCAGGAAGAAAGTCGCAAGGCGGTCAGGATATTGCTCGAAGGCGGCGCTGAGAAATTCAAACAGGTATCTGATGACAACCCGCTGATACTGAATGAATATCAGGTGCACATGGGCATGTATCCGATCCCCGACAGCGAAGGAAAGCGACTTGTCATCTTCCGTAATGTCACCGAGCAGAAGAAGGCGGAGGCGGCGCTGAGGAAAAGCGAGGAGAGGTATCATCTCCTTTTTGAAAACGCGAGCGATGCCATATTCGTTTTACAGGATGACGCCATTAAATTCCCCAACAAGCGCGTTTCTGAGATGTTTGGATTCACCGCAAACCAGTTGCTGGACCTTCCATTTTTCGACCTTGTCCATCCAGAAGACAGAGATGCCCTCATCGAGAGATGTCGTCAGATCCTGAGGGGTGATGAGGTATGGGGCATCTATCCGTTAAGGATGTTGAGCCGGTCCGAAGAGGAATTGTGGGTTGAATTGAATGCTGTTCCGATTCAGTGGGACGGGAGGCCTGCCATCCTCAATTTCGTGAGGGCCGTTACCAAGAAGAGACTGCCCGGAACCCATTTCCGCCAGGATGTAACCCGGTCTTAGCAACCTGCCGGGCTCACCACGCATCTCCGGCATGAGTACGTCCGAGTTATTAGCTGCTGACCGAAAAAATGGACTAAAGAAGTGACTTTCGTTAAGGCTTGAAGATCCACATGGTTATAAAAAAGCGACCTGTTAATACATTTTTGATGGATTAGGGCGGAGAAGCTGATCATGCTTGGAAACAGCATTTTAATCGCGGATGACGAAGATTCGGTACGCAATATACTCGCGCGATTCATTGAGGCTGAGGGGTGCCAGATATTTCTTGCCTGTAATGGCAGGGATGCAGTGGAAATGGCCAAGAATCACCCGATTGACCTTGCGATCTTGGACATCGTCATGCCGGACATGGATGGGGTAGAGGCCTTGAAACAGATCAAAAAAATCGATGAGACGACAGAGGTCTTGATGATTACCGGGAACGCCCAACTTGAGTCCTTGAGAGAGATTCTATTCAAACATGGCGCCTACGACTACCTTTTGAAACCGTTTGACGTCATGGAAATCAAGCTTTCCATTCGAAGAGCTCTGAGGAACAGGGAGCTTGTTCTCAAGGGGAATGTCGTCAGAGATGATATGCCGGGCCGAATCCAGGAAATGGAAAGGCAATCCAGGGAGAGAACCTTTAATCTGAGACAGTCCCAGATCCAATACAGAAACATGGTGGAAGGCTCGGCGAACATGATCTTGATTTCCCAGGGAGATCAGGTTAGATTCGCGAATGCGGCATCGCTTGAGATGACAGGATACTCGAGGGATGAAATTATGGAAATGAGCCTAATCGATTTTGTACACCCCGATGACTGGCAGTCGGCCATCAACGGCGACTGGGAGCAATCATCGGGCAAAGGGATACCGCATGCCAGGGCTTTCAGGTTGATCAAGAAGGATGGGTCATCCATATGGGTTGAGGATCGTACGACGGAGACTCTGTGGGCAGAAGCTCCTGCATCAATGCATATGATCCAGGATATCTCGGAGCGGCTGAAGAACGAAGAGTCCCTGAGAATCAGGGATGCGGCAATGGCCACCTCTATCAGCGGGATTGCCCTTGCGGACCTTGAAGGCAATATGACCTATGCCAACAGGGCCTTTCTTAAAATGTGGGGATATTCCAATCCGAATGAACTTATCGGGGAACCGATTCGAAGGCTCTTCCACAGCCAAATCAAGGGTGAAAAGGCGGTTGAGGCCTTACGGACGAAAGGCGGGTATGTGGATGAGGTTGCTGCGGTCCGGAAGGACGGCGCCACCTTTCCGGTTCAGGTCTCTGCCAGCGTGGTTTTGGATGAGTCGGACAGCCCGATCTGCATAATGGGTTCATTCCTTGACATCACCAAACAAAAAAAGGCCGAGGAAATGATGATGCGGACAGAGAAGCTGTCGTCATTAGGCCAGCTCTCTGCCGGTCTTGCCCATGAGTTGAGAAATCCATTGGCCGTGGTCAGTTCCTGTTCGCAATTCTGTCTTGAGAATATGAAACTTGAGCGTTTGGTGCGTGAGAACTTTGAGGTCATATATCGAAACAGTCAACGCGCGACTAAACTCATCAATGACCTGATGGCGTTTGCACGGCCCGGTGACTTAGTGCATAGCGAGGTGGACATCAACGAGGCGCTGACAAGCATATTGAAGATGAGCAGACTCGAGGTGGACCCCTCCCGCGTCGGCTTTGTACGCCGTTTGAGAAAGGGGCTTCCAAAGATCGTTGGAGACAGAGAGAAGCTGGGACAGGTCTTCCTGAATATCATCCAGAACGCCATTCACGCGGTTTCAGACAGGGGGGCCATCGTTCTTGAGTCGCGGTTCCTCGCAAAGGAACATATGGTGGAAGTGAGCATTATCGATAACGGGCATGGCATCCCGGAAGACTGCATCAACAGAATCTTTGATCCCTTCTTTACCACTAAAGCCAGCGGGACCGGCCTGGGTTTGAGCATCTGTCATTCCATCGTGGAGAAACATCATGGGACTATCGCTGTGGAACGTGCCGAGAAAGGGGGCACTCGGGTATGCGTGCGGCTGCCGGCGATAGTATACAGGGAGGATAACGATGCTGAGTGAGGGCCATGTGCCGAGTCACAGGCAGATTCTGATCGTGGATGATGATCATGATTTTCGCTGGGCAACTGGCAATGTCCTCGAGGCAGCGGGATACCAGGTCATTCATGCAGAGAATGGCGATGAAGCACTCGCTTACCTGGAGAAGGATATCCCCCACATGGTCCTCCTGGATTACCGGATGCAGGGGCTGAACGGTTTACAGGTGGCTGAGGCGATGAAACAGCGGATCCCCGCCGTACCTATTGTAATGATCACGGCCTATGCCCAGATCGATTCTGCTGTCAAGGCGATGAAGATGGGCGTATATGATTACGTCACCAAGCCTGTGGACAACAACGATCTCCTCTTTACCATCCGGAGCGCCCTGGAAAAGCGGGACCTGATGGATGAAGTGGCGCGGCTGAGGAGCGTCCTGGATGAACGTGCCTCCCTGCATGAGGCGATGGGGAAAAGCGACCCGGTCAGAAAGCTGATCCGGCATGTGGAAAAGGTTGCGCCTACCTCATTTACGGTACTGATAGAGGGAGAGAGCGGGACGGGCAAGGAGCTTGTGGCTCGTGCTATCCACCATCTGAGCGAGGTGAAAAAGGGTCCGTTTGTGGCCGTGGACTGCGGGGCCATCCCTGAACCCCTGATCGAAAGTGAACTCTTTGGTCACATGAAGGGCGCCTTCACCGGGGCCTCCGGCGACAAGCCGGGACAATTCGAATTGGCCGACGGCGGCACCCTTTTCCTGGACGAGGTAGGCAATCTCCCCTATACGGTACAGCAGAAGCTGCTGCGGGCGATACAGGAACGGGTGATACAGCGACTCGGGGGCATAAAACCGGTGGAGATTGATGTCCGGATCGTGGCTGCGACGAACCAGTCCCTCGAAAAAGACGTGGGGTCGGGAAGCTTTCGGGCCGATCTTTATTTCAGATTGAGCGAGTTTACCATTCGGGTGCCTTCCATGAGGGACAGGAAAGAGGATATCCCCTACCTGGCCAAGAAGTTCGTGGATGAAGCGGAAGGGGAACTCAACAAAAGATGCGGCGGGTTTTCCAGGGAGTCCCTGATTGCCCTCTCTTCATATCACTGGCCCGGGAATGTACGCGAGCTGCGGAATGTGATCCGCGAGGCCGTTCTCCTCTGCAAGGAGAACGCCCCGATGCAGTCTCGACACATGGCCTTCAGCCCCCATTCGATGCCAGCCTCGAAGGGGGAGGCCCCCGGTGTAATGGAAGCGGGCTGCGATGGAAAGAAGTCCCTCAGGGAGATGGTGGAATCCTATGCTGCTGCCGTTGAAAAAGGGATTATCGAGGAGGCCTTGGCCGAATCAGAAGGAAACAAAAGCAGGGCTGCCAGGAAACTCAAGGTAGATTACAAGACCCTCCTCAGAAAGATGAAGGCGCATGGGATTAGGTAGTGCCTGAACGAAAACCCCATTCAGGCACAATTTTGGATTGGCAGTCCAAAGGCAGGAGGCAGTAAGCAGCGAACAACTGAATGACGGCGAAGCCAAATGACAACCGAATGACAACTGAATGACGGCCGAAGGCCAAAGGACGCGGAAGATTTGCTGCAATCCAATGACCACAGAATGACCATGAATGACGCCCGAAGGGCAAATGACGGCGCAGCCAAATGCCCCACGACCAAATAACCACCCTCCATCGCCCAACGTCAGAAGATCCAAAATCCGCGATCCAAATTCCAAATTCCGAAATCCCGCGCCCACCTATTGCACGCGTGCCATAATTGGGGTTGCGATGCCATACCTTTTTGTTGTTCCCCGGGCCTCCTTTTGCTCGCCCCATTCCGGATAATTCAATCAATTCAGATAGGTTTGACGTCCCATTGCCTATGGCACAGAAAATGCTTAATAAGAGGCAAAACCTGTATCGATCTGAAATAGAAGGGAGGTGAAAAGGCATGGCAATGGAAAAAGCGATGGCATCCTCGAGTCTGGCAGAGGTTGTCGACAGGATTCTGGACAAGGGTGTTGTGGTAGATGCATGGGCCAGGGTATCCCTGGTGGGCATCGAACTGTTGGCCGTTGAGGCCAGGGTCGTGGTGGCTGGTGTTGAGACCTATCTCAAATACGCTGAGGCCATCGGTCTCACCGCAACCGCGTAGGGGTTGGTGATCCGTCTGAGAACGGGCTGTCTTGCAGCTCGGCGCATCAACAGAAAAGGCACATATCGCAGCCTAAAAGAGTGAAAGGAGATTTTATTATGGCAATGGAAAAAGCGATGGCATCCTCGAGTCTGGCAGAGGTTGTCGACAGGATTCTGGACAAGGGTGTTGTGGTAGATGCATGGGCCAGGGTATCCCTGGTGGGCATCGAACTGTTGGCCGTTGAGGCCAGGGCCGTGGTGGCTGGTGTTGAGACCTATCTCAAATACGCGGAAGCCATCGGTCTCACCGCGACCGCGTAAGAGCGTTTCGATTCACTCACAACTGAAGGGAGATTGCCAGGTATCCTTGAGATCTCAGAGGCGTCATGCACCCCTCTCAGAGCAAATCAGATTATAGCAGACACATCTTGAGCATATCTGAAATCTCCGGCCCCATTACTGGAAGACCGTAAATAAGTCTGACAATACTCCCTTCTTCGATTTGAAGGCTTGAAGCAATTGTCCGAGTTATTTGCGGTTTTTTATGGAAGAGGTGCGACAGTGGGAACAGGCGACGAACTGAAGGCTTTGGCAAACAGCGTGATTGACTCCTACGAAATGCGGGTGAGGACCGTTAACGGGCTGATGGAGCAGGCCTATGGGTTTCTCAGGAGTTTTCAAATGGAGTTGGAGGAAATGATCGAGCGACTGAGGGACAACCTTGCCAAGGGAGAGAGCCTGCGGAAAGCGGATTTCGACCGGATGATGGCTGATTTAAGCGAAAGCCGGCTTTCTCATCAACTGATAGCGGAAGATGTGCTGAGCCGCTTTCAAAAGGAAGAGACGGAGATGATCGACCGACTCAGGAAGATCGTCATCTCGGGTGGCCGCTCGAACCTCAAGGATATGGAGTCAATTAGGGACGACATCCTCAGACGCCAGAAGGAACGGGAGACCGGCGTCATCCGGGCGCTTAAACGGGTCCAGGTGGAGCAGGAAGAACTCAAGGCGGCCATCAAACGCCTTCTGAGCAAGGGAGAGGACGTGAAGATAAGTGATTTCAAGCTCATGCTCACATCGCTCAGAATCCAGCAGGGCGACCGTGAGATACAGCTCTGCCGCATGCTGGAGGATCTTGATCTGGCACGCAGCAGGGTTCAAAGCCAGTGGCAGGCGGTGGCGGGGTGCCATTAGTCATGGGTCATTGGGTCTGCGGCCGTCATTCGTTGGTCATTCGGTTGCCATTCACTTCGCTGTCATTCGATAGTCATCCATTGTTATCGTGGTCAGGGACCTGCAATTTTACCAATGACCAATTACGCCAATCTGCATCCCCTAAGGGTCAGGTTCGCAAACAGAAACCTTCAAGACGTCCTTGAAGATATGATCGGGATGTAGCAATACCCCCCTTCTCGCGGAACGTGGAATCTCAAGCATGTCTTTATTCACGACCAAATGGTCGAAGGAGGATCCCCCATGTTAGCAGAGAATATGACAAGATTGGCAGAAGAGATTGCCGATGCCTACGAAGAGAGGGTGAGAAGCATCTCTGAAATAAAGACAGAAACTGCCGAGAAACTGGCCGGGTTCAGAGCGGACCTTGAGGACTCAAACAGGGAGCGGGCCGAAAGGGTTCAGGCGGAACTCAAGGAGATGGGCGACACCCTGAGATCTGATTTGAATGCTTTCAGGTCCGGGCTGGCCCAGTTCAAGGACGATCTGGATGAAGCGGAGAGAGGGCGCAAGGCCGAGGCCAGCGAGGAGATATCCGAACGATCTCAGCACATCGCCAATCTGCGGAAAGATACCCTGAACCTGGTCGATGACTTTGAGAATGCGCGGAAAGATATGTGGCGCCGTCTGAAATCAGACCTGGAAGATTTCACATCCGCCCTGACAAGTTTCAGGGTAGATCTTGCCGGGGCTCATAAGGAGCGTGTGGAGATGATCCGCGCTCAGCTCAAAGAGATGGGCGACAGTCTCAGGTCGGACCTGAAAGCGTTCATGTCATTGCTGACGCAGTTCAAGGCGGATCTGGATAAGGCGGAAAGGGTCAGAAAAGAAGAGGCCCTGGGCGAAATAGCCGAGCGTAGAAGGGATGTGGGCGCCGCGCTGGAAGGTACACGGGACCTGCTGAAGGAATTCGGGACGGCGCGACAGGAGATGTGGGACAGCCTGAAATCCCAATTAGAGGTCTTCACATCCGAGCTGGCGGAGTTCAAGGCGGATCTGGACAAGGCGGAAACAGACCGGCAGGAAACCATGGGACAGGAGCTGAAAGAAAAGGCCCAAGAACTCAGATCAACCCTGAGCGGGTTTGCATCGGAACTGTCTGCCGGCGTTGCAGAAATGATGGGGCAACTAAACAAGGACCGCGGCGAGGCGACCCGGGCGTGGAGCCAGATTCTCTCTGCCATGCGAATGTCCAGGGGCGAAAAGGCGATGACACCTCCGATAGAGGCGAAACCTGTGGTGATACCAGAGACCGTTCCGGAGGCATTTCAAGAAAAGACGTCGGAAAGTCGCCCCGAGGAGGTGGCGGCAGAAAGAGCGCCCATGCCGGAACCCGCCGTCGAGACCGATGTCAAGGCAGAACCGGAAGAGGAGGTGGAGGAAGAATTGGATCAAAGAGAGGGCCTGATCAGCGAGATCCTAGGCCTATTGGAAGAAACCCCGGGCGGGTTGAGGATGGTGGAACTTGCCGAGACCTTGGGTGTGGAAAACTGGCGTTCCCTGATTCCGATTATGAGAGAACTCCTGGACGGGGGGGATGTTAAGAAAGAGGACTCGACCTATTTTATCGTCTAACCGTATCATCTCAATAAATAGGGGCGGCAGGAAGAAATGATGTCTCACCGCGGAGACGCAAAGGTCCAGAGTGAACAAAAACACAAGTCCCTTTGCGTTCTCTGCGCCTTGCGGTGAAAATAAGGTCGGAATGGATGTGCAGCCTACGGGTGGTATCGATCCCCGAATGGCGCATACCGTCTGCTGTATGTTGCCGGGCAAGGCAGTGCCCGGAAGGAGAGAGACAATGACGTTTAAAGCAGACCTGCAGGTTGAGGGGAAAGATCCCCTGAAGTGCGCCTTTTGTCAAGGCACCGGGATGGACCCGTTTGAACTTCTATCCGACCAATCTGCCTGTCAGGTCTGCGGAGGGAAGGGCAGGGTGACCATCCGGGGGCCTTTCATAAAATGCGCATATTGTAAGGGGACCGGTGTTCAGCCTCAACGCCGTCTGGTCTGTACCGTTTGCGGCGGTAAGGGGGTAGTGAAGGCAACGGCGCCGGCAGAAGATTGTCCCCATTGCCATGGGAGGGGATGGGCCCCGGGCCAATATCTCCCCTGTCTGACATGCGGCGGCAGGGGAGTGGTTAGTGGTCGTTGAAGAAGAAAGGAGGCATTTATGTCAATCGATGGAAGCATAACGGTTCTGGAGCCTCGCTCCCTTCCGAATTTTGTGGAAACGCCCTATGTGCGTGATATTGCGGAAAGGGCCATGTCGTATATTGCGGCCGGTTTTCCGATCCATTTTCGGGGGATTTCCGGGACCGGCAAGACCACTCTCGCCATGCACGTGGCGGCCATGATCGGCCGGCCCGTGGTCATGATCCACGGCGACGAGGAATTTTCCACATCCGATCTGGTGGGCGGGGAGACCGGTTTTCGCAGCCGCAAGGTGGTGGACAACTATATTCATACGGTCCTTAAGACCGAAGAGGATATGCATAAAAGATGGGCGGACAATCGTCTCACCGTGGCCTGCAAGAACGGATTTACCCTCATATACGATGAGTTTACCCGAACACGGCCCGAGGCCAACAATATCCTTCTGTCGGTCCTTCAGGAGAGGATGCTGGATCTTCCTGCCCCGCGCCATGGAGAGGGGAACTACCTGAAGGTCCACCCGGATTTTACAGCCATATTTACCAGCAATCCGGAGGAATATGCCGGGGTTCACAGGAGTCAGGACGCCTTGCGGGATCGGATGATCACGCTCGACATCGATTATTTTGACGAGGAGACCGAGGTGCGGATCACCGAATTCAAGTCAGGCCTTGTCAATGGGGATGCCACCAAGATCGTCAGGATTGTAAGGGGGCTGAGAGATTCCGACGCCTATGAATTTGCCCCGACCATCCGCGGCTGCATCATGATTGCCAAAACCCTTGCGGTCCGCCAGGCCAGTGTGGACAAAAAGGACCCGGTATTCAGGCAGGTCTGCATGGACATCCTCTCCTCCGAAACCAGCCGGATCGGCATGGCCGGGAGCCATGCGAAGGTCAAAGAGGTCATTAATGAATTGATCGATCAGATCTGCTAGGAGGCAAAGGAGGGATTCCATGGCAAAAGAGATTCGAACGCTTGGGCACATCAAGACGCTCATGGGAATGAAACACCGTTCCCTGCCTAAGGCCGACCGGGCAAACGATGCGGAAATCTATCTCTTGAGAAACAATCTGGCCCTCTCCATCAAGGAATTGGTCAGTATCAACCAGAGAAGAAAGACCATAGAAGAGAGGATTCAAGACATCGAGACGAGGATCGCCGAACTGGAGGCCCAAGAGAAGGAAAAACGGACTCAACTGGCGGACAATACCGGCGAAATAAGAATCAAGCCCAGGGGCAATATGAAGGTCATGAAGGTCGATTATTGAGAGGGGGAGCTATTGAGGAGGCACACTCAAAGGAGCGGCGACATATGACCAAAGAGGGAAAATATGTGTACTGCATCATAGAGGGGAATGAAGGGCGTAACTTCGGACCCATCGGCATCGGAAAAAGGGGGGATGTTGTCTCCACTATCGGATTCAAAGACATCAGTGCAGTCATCAGCAGCTCGCCGGTAAGCAAATATGTGATAGACCCCGAGAACCTCGTGGCCCATGAAAAGGTCATCGAAGAGGTGATGAAGGACTATACGGTGTTGCCCCTCAGGTTTTGTACGATCGCAAACAGCGCCGAAGAGATCCGAACCTTTCTGAGGAGGCGATACGGCGAATTCAAAGGAATGCTCCGGGATTTGGACAACAAGGTGGAGATGGGCCTCAAGGCCAGGTGGACTCACATGAAGGGGATTTTTGATGAAATTGCCAGAAACGACCCGGGTGTGAGGGAGGGAAAGAAAAGGGCTGAAGGCCATGCCGGTGACCCGGACAGCGATGAAAAGATCGCCCTTGGGAAGGCGGTCAAGGCGGCCCTGGCCAGGAAAAAGGAAGTGGAAGAAGAAAAGATCTTAAACAAATTTAAGCGGGTGGCCCTGGATCTCCGCAGGAACGATCCCGTGGGCGACGATATGTTCCTCAGCGCGGTATTCCTCATCGACCGGACACGTGAAAAACAGTTCGACTTTCTCGTGGAAGACCTGGCCAAGATCTACAAAGACACGGCCGATTTCAAGGTGGTGGGACCCGCGCCCCCCTTCAACTTCGTCAATATCGAGATGAAACTGGTTTGAAGCTTAAAACTGGAAACTTGAAACTCGGAACGGGGAACCCTGACGCAACGAACCCAACGAACCCAATGAACACCGAATGCGAACGACGGCCGCAGGCCAGAGGAATGACGAAGGGCGAAGGGCGAATGACGAAGGGCTAAGGGGAACCAAGGAGCACGATTAGAAAAGACAATGAGTGAATCATAGAAACACGTAAAGGCGAAAAGGCCGAGAACCTGTATTATGATTCCTTTTTGCCGGCTTTATGTCTCTTTCTCCAGTCATTATAAATAATTGGCCCTGTAAACAAAATCACAATGACGCTAAGAATCAAGAAGGTCCAAGCTAAAGATGACATTATTTGTCACCACCTTTCAAAATAAGATAAGCAGTGAGATAGCAGAGAAACCAAAGTACAACGCCAAACAGAAATGAGGGAAAGCGGAACAATTCTTTTGAGAGGAATTGCCCAAATATGAGTCCGCCCACGGCCACATTTCCCAATGTACCGAGTTTGTCTGAAAGGAATTTTCTTTGATTATCATTCATTGTACACAAATTTACCCTTGTTTTATGGAAAAGTCAATTTGAAAAGGAAGTCCAAGGTCCGAAGTCCAAGGTCCTAAATCTGATGACAATTGAATGACCACCGAATGACGATGAATGACGGCCGCAGGCCAAATGACCTCTTGAACGCGGAACGCGGAACGGGGAAAATCGAAAATACCCTCCTGCCAATCCCATTTCCAGAGTCGGGGCCTGAATGACCACTGAATGACTATTGAATGACGCCGAAGGCCAAATGACAACCCAATGACAGCGTAGCGAATGACCAATGACCAAAGGTTCTGTCTATGAATACTGAAAAACCGAGAGGGAAAAGTGGAACGATCGTATTAAAGGTCGCCGAGGCCGGCTCAAAGGATGTGGGCCGAGGCATTGTGCGGCTGGACCCTGCCGATTTCGAGAAGATCGGCGTTGAAGTGGGCGATGTGGTTTCACTGACGGGAAAAAGGGAAACCGTGGCCAAGGTCCTGCCCGCTTATATGGAAGACCGGGGCCAGGGATTTATCCGCCTGGACGGCATTGCCAGGGAAAACGCGCAGGTGGGGATCGATGAAAAGGTCACGGTCGGCTGGTGCGACTTTCAACCGGCGCAGAAAATCGTCGTTGCTCCCCTCACGCTGATGCGATCCTACGATGCCCGGTATATCGGCAGCCTGTTGGAGGGGCTTCCCCTGATGGAAGGGGACCTGGTGCGGGCAAGACTGATCGGTTCCCGCACACAGGATTTCAAGGTGGTCTCCACAAGACCTGCCGGGGTGGTGATGATCCATCCCAAAACCGCCATGGAGATCGAGCAGAAGAAAGAGCCGGGGGAGGGGAGGAGTCGAATCTCTTATGAGGATATCGGCGGCCTCGGAAAAGAGATCCGCAGGATCAGGGAGATGATCGAACTCCCTCTGAAATATCCCCAGGTCTTTGAACGCCTGGGCATTGATCCTCCCAAGGGAGTATTGCTGCACGGGCCGCCGGGGTGCGGCAAGACCCTCATTGCCCGGGCTGTGGCCAATGAGACCGATGCCTTTTTCCGGACCATCAGCGGACCGGAGATTATGAATAAATTCTACGGACAGAGCGAGGCCAACCTCAGGAAGATTTTCGAGGAGGCCTCGGCCCGGGCCCCGAGCATTATTTTTCTGGATGAAATCGACGCGATTGCGCCCAAGCGGGAGGAGATGGGGGGCGAAAAGCAGGTGGAAAAGCGAGTGGTGGCCCAGCTCCTGGCTCTCCTTGACGGCCTTTCCTCCAGGGGCCAGGTCATCGTGATTGGCGCCACCAATATCCCCAATGTCCTGGATCCTGCACTGAGGAGACCGGGCCGTTTTGACCGGGAGATCGAGATTGGCATCCCCGACATGAACGGCCGTCTGGCCGTCCTGGATATTCATACCCGGGGGATGCCCCTGGCCGAAGATGTGGACCTGAGGCGTCTTGCCGAAATGACCCACGGCTTTGTGGGGGCCGACCTAGAGGCCCTTTCCAGGGAGGCGGCCATGGCCACCCTGCGAAAGATATTTCCCCGGATCGATTTTGAACTGGAAGAGATCCCATATGATACGTTGATGCAACTGCAGGTCTGCATGGATGACTTCAGGGAGGCCTTCAAAGAGGTGGAACCTTCTGCCATTCGGGAGGTGTTTACCGAGGTCCCGGATGTCAAGTGGGAAGATGTGGGGGGGCTGGAGGAGGCAAAGCGCGTGCTCAAGGAGACCATTGAGTGGCCCCTGAAATACGGCGACCTGTTCAAACAGGCCGGAACCAGCCCGTCTAAGGGGATACTGCTCTACGGTCCCCCTGGGTCCGGGAAGACGCTCCTGGCCAAGGCCGTGGCCTCGGAATCCGAGGTCAATTTCATTTCTGTCAAAGGGCCCGAACTCATGTCCAAATGGGTGGGAGAGAGTGAGAAAGGGGTCCGGGAGATCTTCAAGAAGGCCAAACAAGCATCGCCCTGCATCATCTTTTTCGACGAAATCGACAGCGTGGTGCCCAGACGGGGTTCGGATGCGGCATCTCATGTGGCAGACCGGGTCATCAGCCAGTTCTTGACCGAACTGGACGGGATTGAGGAGCTGAAGGGGATCGTGGTTCTGGCAGCCACAAACCGGCTGGACATCATTGACCAGGCACTGCTTCGGGCCGGAAGATTTGATTTCCATCTTGAAATCCCTGTGCCGGACAAAGATGCCAGACTCGAGATCCTCAAGGTCCATTCACGGGGGAAGCCCCTGGCCGGGGACGTGGATCTGGTCGGGCTTGCCGACGCCCTGGAGGGTCTTGTGGGCGCAGATCTGGAGTCCATTTGCCGGAAGGCAGCCATGAGGGCCATCCGGGAATTCATAGAAAGTGGAAAGGATGATTATTCTGATTTGAAGATTTCAGACCGCCATTTTCAGGAGGCGTTGAAGGAGGGGCGTTAAAAGCTTAAAATGTCATTCAGTGGTCAATGAATGACAATCAATGACGCCCGAAGGGCAACTGACGGCGAAGCCAAATGACAGCGAAGCGACTGACGCCCGAAGGCCTAATGACCGTGAAGCGAATGATGGAGAACGAATGCCCACACACGGAACATACCTCTACGGCTTTATCGGTGCAGATCGGCTGCAGAGCTTCGGCCCCATAGGGATCGAAGGGGTAGAGGTCTCCGCCGTCCCTTACCGGGATGTTGCCGCAGTGATCAGCGCCCTTCCCCCTATGGCGTTTGATGCCATGCCCAAGGAAACCCTTCTGAGATATCTGACGGTATACCAGTCGGTCCTCGAAACTGTCTTAAAAACCCAGCAGATCATTCCTGTCAAATTTGGAACCGTCTTGGAGGGGGGGGCTTCGATCCAGATCGCCCTTGAGCAGGGACATGACCAGGTCCTTGCCGCGCTCAGGGAGATGGAAAACAGGATCGAACTGGACATCGTTGCCCTCTGGCCGGACCTGGCTCCTGTCCTGGCCGAGATAGGAGAAGCCGAGGAGATCAAGGCACAGAAAAAGGATGCATCTCCGACATCGGAAGCTGAACGGTTTGATCTAAGGGTGAAGGTCGGAAGGCGCGTCAAGGCCTTGCTGGACCAGAAGAGAGAGGCGTACCGTCATGAGATCATGGATGCGATTCTGCCTCAGACGGAAGCACATCATGTTCACCCCCTGATGGACGATTCCATGATCATGAATGTGGCTGCCTTAGTACGGAAAGACCACGCGGTTTCACTGGAAGCCCGTATCGCCCAACTGGATCAGCAATATGAGGACCGGATCAATTTCCGAATCATCGGTCCCCTTCCGCCATACAGCTTTCGAACCCTGGAGATCAGGCATGTGGATTATGTTCTGTTAAATGGGGCAAGAAAAACGCTTGAACTTGAAGAGAGAACAACCATTGCCGCAATCCGTGACGCCTATTGGAAGCTGACCAAGAAATTCCATCCAGACAGGTGTCCGGGAGACGCGAATGGGCACAAGCATTTTGAAAAGATCAATGCGGCATACAAACTGGTGAACGACTATTGCGCTGAAAACGGCTGCTCCTTCAGGGAAAAGGATGTCAGAAAGTGGATGAGGGTGCAGCCGGTGGAAGACCAGGGTCCGCGGTCCGAAACCCCTTGATATTGGTGATTGTCGATTGATGATTGTTTATTGAAAAGACGACCTCCTACTGAACGCGGAACGCGGAACGCGGAATGCGGAAAATTAAGAAACAACCGAATGACTACTGAATGACCATGAATCACGGCCGAAGGGCAAATGACGGCCGTAGGCCAACGAGGGAATCGTATGACAGAAGCAGGCCAATACATTTACGCGATTATCGAAACCGATCAAGACAAGGGCTTCGGCTTCACGGGCATCGGAGATGGGAACAATGAGGTCTATACGGTCCGGCACCGGGATGTAGGCGCAGTCATCAGCGATTCTCCCATTTCTCAATATCCAGTCACCCGTGCAAATACCATGGCCCATCAGAAGGTCATGGAGGAAGTGATGAAGCAATATCCCATGCTGCCCGTTCGTTTTGGCACCGTGGCTGAGGGGACGGATCTGATTGTGGAAAAGCTCCTGAAGGAAAGGGAAGCGGAATTCAGGGGTATCCTCCATTATATGCGGGATAAGATAGAACTGGGCCTCAAGGCCATATGGAAGGATATGAAGCCTGTTTTCGAGGAGATCGTGGCTGACAACAGCGACATAGGCCGGTTGCGGGACCGGCTAATGAAGCGGCAAGGAGGGCCGCAAAGAGACCAGGTCCGTCTTGGGGAAATGGTGAAGAAGGGTCTTGAGGCGAGGAAGGATCTTGAGGAACAGGCCCTTCTCGATCCCCTTGACGGGCTGTGGGTAGAGCGAAAGCTAAACGATCCTTTTGGGGATCGGATGATCACCAACGCTGCATTTCTGGTGGAAAGGGACAAGGAAGCGGCCTTTGATCTCGCAGTGGAAAAGATGACCGCTCAGTACGACGGCAGGATGGTTTTCAAATATGTGGGGCCTATCCCTCCCTGCAATTTTGTGGAGATTGTGGTGAATTGGTGAGGAGCGTTATGGCTTTTATTTTAGACGATATTCTTTTTTCGCCCCTCAAATTCACCGTCTGGCTGGGTGAAAAACTGAGGGACGCCGCTTATCAGGAGATGACCGATGAGTCCAAGATCCATGAGGGATTGCTCCAGCTCCAGATGCGCTTTGAAATGGATGAAATCAATGAGGATGAGTATCAAGAACAGGAGCGTCAGCTCATGGAACAGCTTGAGACAATTAGAAAGATGAAGGAAGAAGGCTAAGCGCAAGCAAGAGAGCAGGTCATGCGCAGAACGGAGGAGAAAATGGGCATGGGGATGGGAGAAATTGTGAAGAGAGCACGGGTTGAGTTGAATGTACTTACTGGTCTGGATATCTCATCTACGATCCGGGTGGAAAAGGGAGGAGATGGGTGGCTGGTGGCCCTGGAGGTGGTGGAAAAGCATTCCATACCTGAAGGGATGGACATATTGGCCGTTTATGAGACCCGGTTAGATGAAGAAGGGACTATGCTGGACTTCCGGCGGACCGGCATGCGAAGGCGGATTGATACTGAGGGGATTGAGAGTTAGGAGATGGCTTGATGGTTACGGGAACGGAAAGGAAGGCATTAAAGACGGTGGGAAAGGAAGACGGACGGACCTCCACTCGCCTTGTGAGCCGGCAGTTAGGGATCGATCCCGCATACGCGAGGGTCCTCTGCATGAATCTGATGAGGGACGACTATCTTGACCAGGAAACACACGGGCATTTTCAGATTACGGTGAAAGGGCAAAAGGCCCTTGGCTGGAACTCCGGCACCCGCCGGACCCAGTCACCGGATGGCGGTACGGGAAAGGCGCAGGTGGAGGAATTCCATTGGCGGTCGTTTTCAGCAGCCAGAGCAGTGAAAAGCGAGAGCGCGGCTGTTTTTTTTAAGCCAGGCCAGGAAGAGATCCCGTGGCATGCCGTATGCGTGGGCAATAATGGCTGCATCCGGGTGAACGGAGGAAACGGAACCGTGTCCTTTTCCGTCATGACCGAAACCAGCTATGTATGTGGATTTTGCAGGGGAAGCGGGCAAAGACAAAGGGGCGTCCGTTGCCAGGTGTGCAAGGGGACCGGCAGTGTGTCCGTGATCCCTCCGGCTGTTATATGCGCCTATTGCAAGGGCACAGGAGAAGCTCAGCGCCGCACCCCGCTGAAATGCACGGTATGCGGGGGAAAAGGCGTGGTGGCTGTATCATCGCCGGCAACCTCGTGCATCCGGTGCCGAGGAACCGGCGAAGATCCCAACAGCAAACTCCCCTGCATGGCATGCCAGGGGAAGGGCGTGGTAAGGGTGAAGAAGAATGGAAACAGGGCTCAAACAAGCCGGGGTTGACGTCTTCGATCAGGCTAAGAGGACGCTGGTTGTGGCCGATCTTCCCGGCTTCTGCGAGGAAGACGTGCAGCTTGATCTGGTAGATGATCTCCTCAGCATTTTTGCGACCCAGGGAAACATCACCTATTACCGGATAGTGAAACTCCACAGGCGTGCTGAAAAAATTATCGGCAAGGTCTTCAGCGGGGGCATCCTGGAGGTCATTTTAGGCTAAAGCTGGCGCGCCCTTAATCCACAGACGGGTTACAGGTTGTTGGGTGGAGGTTCTGAGGGCAAAGTTTCCAGTTTCACCACTCCATTAATTGACTAATCGACCAATCAACCTGCCCAACCACACGAGGCTTCATTATGGCATTGGAACCGTCGAGAGAAAGCGGAGCCGGATTAGCTGACGTTATTGACAGGATCCTTGACAAGGGCCTGGTGATCAACGCAGATATTGCGGTATCGGTGGCCGGGGTTGAGTTGTTAGGGGTGAAGATCCGGGCCGCCCTCGCAAGTTTTGAGACAGCCGCGAAATACGGGCTGGAGTTCCCCTCCGGGACAGACCTCCAAGTGCCGGTCTGGCAGGAGGCGGTAGTCCCTAGAGAAACCTGCCCGCAGTGTGAAAAGAGGGTCTCCGTGGAGGATCTTATGGGTACCGGCTGCCCCTGGTGCGGCTGGGTGAGCGCCAGGGCCAACGACCGTGAAAGGATCATTGGTCAATAGCCATGGTTATTCGGCTTCGCTGTCATTCGTTGTGATCCGATTGCCCTTCAACCTTTGACGTTGGCCATCCAACTTTGAACCTTGGCCCCTGGACGAATGCATGCCCATAGATATTGACGAAAAGAATCTGAAACATGGGGTCCTGGGGCTGGTCGTGGCCTTGGTGGAGATCATCAAAGACGCCCTGAAGCTCCAGGCGTTGAAGAGGGTGGAAGGGGGAAGCCTGACAGAGGAGGAGATAGACCGGTTGGGAGAGGCCCTCATGGATCTGGACACGGCCATTGAGGAGATGAAAACCGAGCAGGGGATTGCGGAATCGGTCAAGTCGGTCCGGGACGGCCTCGACAACATTGTGGATGAACTCCTGGATAAGATGATGGGCGGTCCCATGTCCGAAGGCCAGGATCCAAAATTGAATGACAACCTTTTGAACGCGGAGCTCGGAACGCGGAACGCGGGAGATTAAGAAACAACAAAATGACCATGAATGACGCCCGCAGGCGAAATGACAACGCAGCGAATGACGCCCGAAGGGCAACTGACGGCGAAGCCTAATGACAGCGCAGCCACATGACAACAAAACGGGTGACAATCGAATGGCGACGAACCTGAAAGATGTCATCAAAACGCTTGTACGACAAGAAATCAAGATGGTCATCGGCGAACATGACGACTTGATTAAGGAAATGGTGAAGAACTCCCTTCTCCCCGAACTCAAGGCAGCCGTTCACGAATCGGTATGCAAGGCATTAGGAGATTTGCAGGGAGAACCTTCTGAAATAGCGGAGAACCAACCCGTTGTTGATCTGTCCCCTGGTCTTGGACATAGGACATCGGACATCAGACCTCAGACCACGGACCCTGGAAATCCAAACTCCGCGCTCCGCGCTCCCCATTCCGCGTTCGGAAGGTACCTCTACTGCATTGCCGACAGCACCGAAGGTGGGAGCCTTGGCAACATAGGGTTAGAAGAAAATGCGGTCTATTCAATCCCTTATAACGGTCTCTCCGCAATCGTCCACAATTGTCCTGCCAGGCCATACCAATCAGAAGACCCGGAGATTGTGAAAGGGTGGGTCATAACCCATCAGAAGGTTGTGGATGCAGCCTGGGACAGGTTCGGAACGGTCATCCCGATCGGCTTCGACACCATCATTCAGGGGGATGCCGCGCTTGATCCGGAGGAGACTATGAAGAAATGGCTCGACGATGATTATGACAATCTGAAGGCAAAAATGGAAAAGGTCAGAGGCAGGGCCGAATACGGCGTTCAGGTCCTGTGGGATAAGAGAACGGCCGCGCAAAAAATGGCCGATGAGAATCCGGAAATTAGGAACCTGAGCAACGAAATAGAGTCAAAGCCGCGCGGCCTCGCCTATATGTACCGGCAGAAACTGGAAGGGCTGTTGCGCAACGAAATGGAGAAGCGGGCGGATCAGTATTTCAGGGAATTTTATGAAAAAATAATTCCTCATGCGGATGATATTCGTGTCGAAAAGACCCAGAAAACCGAAAATGAAGAGAAACAGATGCTCCTGAATCTATCCTGCCTGCTTCCAAAGGGAGGGAGCAGGGAATTGGGTGATGAATTGGAAAAGATCGATGCCCTTGAAGACTTTTCAGTTCGATATACAGGACCCTGGCCCCCCTATTCCTTTGTGTGAGCGCGGAACGGGAAAGGCGGAAGATCTGTTGCCACCGAATGACCACCGAATGACCATTGAATGACGGCGAAGCCAAATGACGCCCGAAGGACCAATGACAGCACAGCGATATGACCCCTCAACGCAACACAAATGGAACCCTGACAGACCTCCTTGACCGGGTCCTGGACAAGGGCCTGTTGATCCATGCCGATGTGATTGTTTCAGTGGCGGGCATCCCGTTGATCGGCGTCAACCTGAGGGCGGCCCTGGCCGGGATGGAGACCATGCTCAAATACGGGATCATGCAGGCATGGGACGAAAAGACCAGGGCATGGGAAAGGGAAAACAGAAAGAACAAGAAGGATGCCTTGATGGCGGGGGAAAAGGTGCTCCTTAAGATGCTGGGGGCGCTCTATTCAAAAGAGGGAATCTACACGGCCTGGAGATACGCCTGTTTCTATTTGACTGACGAGAGGTTGCTCCTTTATCATCAGGATTTCAATAAGATACTTTTTGAAGTCCCCCTGAGCAAGATCCGGGGCCTGATGGTCAGGGTTGGGGATCGGGTTCGCGATGAACGGGTGAAGGATGAACTGTGTCTCCTGCTTGAAGGAGAAGACGTGCGCAGGCTGACTGCGCTGGATGTCCGTCAACTGAAAGAGGCTATAGAAAACAGGATGGAAGAAGCAGGGCTTCGTCCTCAAGGACCTCTGACGCTGCCCCCTGTTGAAGAATATGCCGAAGGAGAAGAAACAGAGACCTGCCCCCAATGTGGAAAACGGGCCTTGATAAAGGAGCTGTTGCAGGAGGGGTGTGGGGCGTGCGGCTGGATCAGCCCGGTTAAGAGGGCTGAAGGAATCGAAGCGTTGACATGAGGCTCGGTAAGCGTGGGAGGAAGAAGCAAATGAATGAATTAGGGCATGACCGTTCGAGAGAACAGCTTAATCGTGAGGATGAATCCATTTTTTCGGAACGGCTTGCGTTCACGGGGAGAATCGCTGCCAGTATTGCCCATGAGATCAGAAACCCTCTCAGCAACGTGTCCCTTTCGGTCAAGCAACTCAAGGAGGCCTTTCCGGAAGACAGCCCCTGGGCCAGGCATGTCGATATTATCATCAGAAATACGGAAAGGATCAATTTCCTGATCACTGAACTCCTCAACTGCGCCCGACCGCCAAAACTCAATATCCAGCCTCACGATATCCACGATATCCTGGAAGGCATCCTGGACTCCATAAAGACCCAGACAGCCTCGCAGCGCATAGACGTTCGCAAGAGGTTTACGCCCGGAGCATCGATGTCAGATGTCGACAAGGAGCGGATCGACCGGGTCTTTTCAAACGTGATGATCAATGCCGTTGAATCGATGCCGGAGGGGGGGAAGATGACGATCACGACAGGAATCGAGGGGGATTTTTTTGTCACAAGGATTCAGGATACGGGCGGAGGAATCCCTGAAGAGGATATTATCCGGATATTTGATCCGTTTTTCAGCACCAAGCCTTCTGGAGTGGGACTCGGCCTGAAGACTACCTATGGAATCGTTGTCAGCCACGGCGGGACCATCGGCGTTGAGAGTGAGTGGAAGAATGGAACGGTCTTTACGATTTCCTTGCCGGTGACGTAGGGTAAAAGAGGGACGATGAAAGAGCTCAAATATGACGTCAGACGAGGGGCCGATACCTACCGGATGATCTATCACTCGAGGCTCAAGAGCTGGATTCTGAGAGACATCATCAAACGGGACGAGGCGCTCGTCTGGCGCAGTGGGCTATCGGGATGGCGCAGGCCCGAGGATCTTCCAGAGCTGAAGCCCTATTTTGAGCAGCGGGAAGCGGCGCACCTGCAAAGAGAGGATTTTGAGGAATCATCTCTTCCTTTTCCCAAAAAGGAGATAGAGAATATCCTGATCGTGGATGACGAAGAAGACCTGTGCTGGCTCCTTTCCACTTCCCTGAAAAACAGGGGATACAGCGTGGCCACGGCCAACACCATCGGTGAGGCCGTGGCCTGCCTGAGGGAACCCCCGGATCTGATATTCCTCGACCTGAAACTCCCTGACGGCGACGGCATGGATGTCCTTCCTGAGATCCAGTCAATGAGCCCGGATGCGGTCGTTGTGATTATTTCTGCCTACGGGAGCGAGGAGAGGAGGCTGGACGCAAAGAAAAAGGGCATACACAGTTTTATCGACAAGCCATTGAGTGAGGAAAAGATTATGAATGCCATTGGGCAGTTTTCCGGCGGAGGTGAAAATTGACACGAGCGGTCGGCATAGACCTGGGGACTACATACTCAGTGGCTGCGATCATCGAGAACGGCCGGGCAAGGGTGGTGAAGAACGCCGAAGGCGAGAACCTGACCCCTTCGGTTGTCGCAGCGACTGCCCGGGGCGACCTGTTGGTCGGTTCGGTGGCAAGGCGCCAGGCCGTTTCGAATCCGGAACAGACCGTCATGTCCATCAAGCGGCACATGGGAACGGATTACAGGGTTTCTCTCAACGGGAGACCCTATTCGCCGCAGGAGATATCGGCCTTTATCCTGCGGAAGATAAAAAAAGATGTGGAAACCCATACCGGAGAAGCGGTGAAAAGGGCGGTCATAACGGTGCCTGCCTACTTTAATGATGCTCAGCGTCAGGCCACTAAAGAGGCCGCCCGCATGGCCGGTCTGGAGGTGATGCGAATCATCAATGAGCCTACTGCCGCGTCTTTGGCCTACGGGCTGGATCGCGAACATATCCAGACCATTCTCGTGTGGGACCTGGGCGGGGGAACCTTTGATGTGTCCATATTGGAACTCGGGGACGGAATGTTTCATGTGAAGGCCGTCAGCGGCAATACCCGATTGGGCGGAGATGACTGGGACGAAAGACTGGTGGCACATTTCCTCGGTGAGCTCAGACACGAATACGGAGTGGACATAGGATCAGACCCGGTGGCCCTTCAGTGGCTCAGGGAGGCGAGCGAGAAGGCCAAGCGGGAATTGTCATACAGAAGGAATTCGACGGTTTGTCTCCCTTTTGTAAAGGCTGGCGGCCAGACCCGGACCTTCGAGGCAAGGATGGATCGAACGCAGTTTGAAGAGCTGACGGCCGACTTGAGGGAAAGACTCCTGGGTCCGACACGGCAGGCCCTGGCCGATGCCGGATTGACGCCGGACGGAATTGACCGTGTGGTGCTGGTGGGCGGCTCTACCCGCATGCCTTCGGTGAGAGATCTGGTGGAAAAAACCTTCCGTAAAAAGCCGTTTATAAGGATAAACCCCGACGAAGTAGTGGGCATCGGGGCTGCGGTTCAGGCGGGCGTCCTGATGGGGGAGATCGATAACGTAGTACTGGTGGACGTGACGCCGCTATCATTGGGGATAGAAACCGAGGGGGGCCTTTTTGCCAGGATCATCCCCCGAAACGCCACTATCCCCACCTCTGCCAGTCAGATATTCACCAATGCGGAGAACAATCAAACCGTGATGGATTTTCATATCCTCCAGGGTGAGCGGGAGATGGCCATCGACAATATCAGCCTGGGAAATTTTCAGTTGAGCGATATTCCCCCCCTGTCCAGGGGAAAGGCCCAGGTAGAGGTAATGTTTGAAATCGATGTAAACGGAATGGTGAAGGTTTCTGCCGAGGAGCTTCATACTGAGGAAAAAACCGGCATAAAGATTGACGCCTCATTTCTCCTGTCCGAAGATGAGGTGGAACAGGCGGTCAGGGAAGCAGAGGCCCATGCTGAAGAGGACATGAAAATGCGGGAAGGGGCCGAGATCAATATCCGGGCCGACGGCATGATCCACGGGGCTGAACTCTTCCTTGAGGAGAAAGAGAAAAAGCTTGCCACGACTTCCAAACGACTGATTGAGGGGGCTGTCTTAAACCTGAAAGAGGCCCTGAGCGAAGGGGAAAGTCAAGTGATTGCGGAAAGGACGGAGCAGTTGAGGAAGATGCTGGAGAGATCGTGATGGTCCAAAGTCCGAAGTCCAAGGTCCAAAGTCCAATGACGCCCGAAGGGCTAATGACAGCGCAGCGAATGACGGCCGCAGGCCAAGTGACGGCGAAGCCCAATGACCAATGATGAGAAGAACCCCCATAGCCCTGAAGCCCGCAAGGCGGAGCATGCCCCCGCAGAAGAACGCAGCGCCTGAATTTCTCCATGGGGAAGAGGTGGTTTTGGAGGCCCAGGGCGGTTACAGGGAACGGCACGTGAGGGGATGGCGGCCTGTTCAGATCTTTTTGACCAATCAGCGATTGATCTACTACCGGCGACCCCAGATCAAATTTCAGATTGCCGTTGACAGGATAAGGGAGCTTACCGATGAGCGACACTACTACGTTCTGAAGGTCCGAGACGCCCTCTGCATCACCTATGATGCTATTGAAGGATCTCGGGGCGGAAAGGTCCTGCTGATCACGAACCGTATTTCAGAGTGGAAGGCAAAGATCCAACAGCTCTGTTTCCTCAAGATCGATTTTGAAACCATCCAACGGATTGCGGATCAGTTAGACGCTGACGGGAGAGAAATTGCTTGGCACCTGTGGGAGTACCGCCATGCGAGGATCAACCGGCTGGCAGACCTGATAGCGGCCCCGGACCATCTGCACGTCCTCTCTCTGATCACGGAAACCATCAACCCCATCTCCCAGAAACTCCTCGGTTGCCCCATTTTGTCCTTTGAAAGGAAGCGGGTCGATCCCGAAAGCGGTGAAACCGTCACCTTCAGTTGGTGGCTGATCGGTCAAAAGACGCCCCTCCTGCCGAGTGAAGAACGGTTGATGGACATCTTTGAGGAGGGAGAAACGATCCGGGTTATTATGGAGGTGCGAGGCGTTGAACTGAACGACCTGAAATTGGATTTCACTGGCGATCAGGTGTTGGTGCGATGCCATAAGCTGGGAGCCTCCCTGCGGGTGAAACTGGACCTGCCCTGCGAGGTGACGCCGCATGACCCTATGATGCACATCAGAAACGGCTTTCTGGAAATCCGCTTGACAAAAGTGCAACGTCCGAAGTCCAAAGTCCACGGAATGGCGATCCAATGACCACTGAATGAGACCTCCTTCGAACGCGGAACGCGGAGCTCGGAACGTGGAAGATTAAGAAACAACGGAATGACAATAAATGACCCCAGTGAAATACGCTGCGCTGTCCCCATCGGGAATTTCACGGGCAACCGAATGACCACCGAATGACCACTGAATGACGCCCGAAGGGCAAATGACAGCGAAGCCAAATGACAGCGAAGCGAATGACGGCCGCAGGCCAAATCCTCAATCCTCAATCCAAAGGGGGGCGCCATGAAAACGATGCAAGCGTTACGACACCCACAACGGGGCCAGGTCATGGGAACCCGCCTGGTCACTCCCGGCGATGTGGCGAGCCGGCAGATCCCGATTCGTCATGTACGAAACATCCGACGGGGGCACCTGATTGGCGGCATGCGGGATATCGGTCATATCGGGTGGAAATCGTGGGAAGAGTCGGTGGCCGATATGCAGCGGCTGTGGGAAAGGCGGATGCACAACAAGGCCAATCGGTTCCACGAGGCCGTGCGATCCGCCCATACACGGTTGGGTCATGTTCAGAAGCATAAGGATTCGTTGGAGGCGATTCTTAATTCCGTCAGGCACTGTCTCAAGCAGGCAGGCAAAAAAGGGAGCGGGCATGATTCCGTCCCTCTCCTGTCGCTGCTGTCGCCGGTGGATGTGTCAGACAAAGATGCTTATCAGATGGAGAGCTGCACGGCGATCTGCGCCCGTGTGATCGACCTCCTTTTCTCCCGTGCCGATAAGGAAAAGGCGTCTATTCATCGGCATGCCGCCAGAGGGACCCCTCGAATCTGGATGCGGCCCAGCCAGATTCAGCAGGTAATTTTCAATTTGATTGGCAATGCCCTGGACAGCGTAAAAGAGACCCGTAAGAAAAAGATCGATGTGGATGTGCGGCGTAAAGGCGGGTTTGTTCAATTGACCATTTCGGATACCGGTTGCGGCATCCCCGCGGAACACCGCGATAAGGTGTTCGAGCCTTTTTATACCACCAAACCCGCAGGCCAGGGAACGGGTCTGGACCTCTTCATCAGCCGCCGCATCGTCGAGGCACACGGCGGAAGCATCGCCTGTGAGAGCGAGGTCGGCAAGGGAACCACCATCAAGGTCCTGCTGCCCATAAAGAAAGGAAGGCGCTAAAATCGTAGTTCAGGCGTGAGCCTTTTACCGGCCTGCCCGCCATGCCGGGCGCGCAGACAGGCCAGGACTAAACTCTTGACCTTGGACTCCGCCGCATTTTCATGGCAACTGGAGACGAACCCATGCCTAAGAACGCAGAATATGCCATCCTTATTGTCGATGACGACGCCGATTTCAGGGGGAACCTCTCCGGAATACTCAGAAAAGAGGGGTATGTGCCCGTGATCGCCGCGACCGGAAGGGATGCCTTGAAGTGTGCCGAGGAGAACGAGGTCGCGGTTGCACTCATAGACCTGAAACTGGGGGACATGTCCGGCCTCGACGTGCTGAAGGGGATCAAGGAGCGTTCCCCCGCGACAGAAGGCATCTTTGTGACCGGATATGCGTCCCAGTCCTCGGCGATCGACGCAGTCAATCTCCATGCGTACCGGTATGTGGAGAAGCCTTTCGATGCAGGAAAACTGCTCGGGGTGATTCGCAGGGCCGTTGAAAAGCGGGAACTGGCCAGCGCCCTTCAGGAAAGCGAGGAGCGCTATCGGACCCTTTTCGAGGGTTCCAGAGACGCCATCTTCATTACCTCCAAGGGCAATGGATTCATTGAGTTTAACCAAGCATCACTGGATCTTCTGGGGTATGCCAGGGCAGAGCTGATGCACATGAGGGCCGACGAAGTATTCCTTGACCCCAATGATTTCAATGAGATCAGACGGGACATCCTGGACATGGGGTATGTCAAGGACCTTGAAACCCGATTTCGCCGGCGGGACGGGGAAGGGGTGACATGCCTGATCAGCTCGACCGGCCGGTTGGCCCCTGACGGCAGCGTCCGGGAGTATCAGACAATTGTCAAAAATATTTCCAGACAGAAGCATGACCAGCAGAGGCTGGAAAAGATCCTGGAGATGTTGCGGGGGAATCTCAATGGCGTCATCAAGCTCGTGGTGCAGGTGGTTGAAAAGAAGGACCCCTATACGGCCGGCCATCAACGGCGCGTCACCGAACTGGCCCGCACCATCGCCCAGGAGATGAACCTTCCAGGGACTCAGATCGATGCCATCCGTATGGCGGGCAGTATTCACGACATCGGCAAGATCTCTGTTCCGGCTGAGATCCTCAACAAGCCGGGTCATCTGTCAGAAATAGAGATGTCTCTCCTGAAGGCCCACTCCCGTATCGGCTACGACATTCTGAAAGAGATAGACTGGTCTTATCCGATCCCGGAGATTGTGCTGCAGCATCATGAACGGATGGATCATTCCGGCTATCCCCAGGGATTGTCCGGTGAAGATATCCTCATTGAGGCAAGGATCCTGGGCGTGGCCGATGTGGTGGAAAGCATGAATTCCTTCCGGCCCTACCGACCGGCCCTGGGCGTCGAGGTGGCGCTGGAAGAA